>JAHWKQ010000121.1 GCA_019347785.1 Actinomycetota bacterium | reverse complement strand
CGCGGGTCGGCGGGGATCCCGCTGTCCGTCAACAGCCGACACCAGCGCGCGACCTCGTGCTCGTCGTCGCGCCACGACGGCGACCCGGCCGTCGCGGGCACGTCCGGGTGCCCGAAGGCCACCACCCGCCGGGGCGCGGCGTCCAGCAGGACCAGGTGGCTCTGTGGACCCCGGCCGTGCAGGTTGACGGCGACGTCGGCACCGTCCAGGGCCGGGTCCAGGCGGACGAGCCCGGCGGTGTCGACGACCGCGTCGACGGCGCCGGTCAGCCCGGCAAGGGGCGCCAGCGCCGCCGGCGCGGCCAGCACCCGGCGGTGGCCGGGAAAGGCGTCGGCCAGGGCCCGCAGCGCCGGGACCGCGGTCAGCAGGTCTCCCAGGCCCAGGGCCCGCAGGACCACGAGCACCGGGCGGGCCGGCGAGGGGGTCACGGCCAGGACGGCTCGACCGACGGTGTGATCACCAGCTCGCGCACCTCGCAGCCCCGCGGCTGGCGCAACGCGAACAGCACCGCGTCGGCGACGTCCCGGGGATGGTTGAGCTTGGCGTCCGGCCCGGGCTTGTACTGCTCCGGCCGGGCGTCGAAGAAGGCCGTGTCCATGCCGCCGGGGACCAGAAGGGTGACGCCCACGCGACCGGCGGTCTCCACCGCCAGGGCACGGGTGAACCCGACAAGCCCGAACTTGCTCGCGCAATAGGCGGTGGCGTCCGGGAAGACGCGGAATCCCAGGGTCGAGGCGACGGTCACCACCCGCCCGCCCGTGGCCTCCAGGCACGGCAGGGCGGCTCGCACGACCGCCGCGGTGCCCAGCAGGTTGACCGCCACCACGCGCTCCCACGCGGGCGCGGGCACCTGGGCCAGCGGTCCGGACTCGTCGATTCCCGCGGCGGCGACCACTCCGTCGAGCCGGTGCCGCTCGGTGACCCGCTTCACGGCGGCCCCCGCCGCGGCCGTGTCCGCCAGGTCGACCTGCCGGTAGTCGGTGCCCGCCGGCGCGGCCGACGGCGGGGCGATGTCCAGCACCACCGCCGTCCCGCCGGCCTCCCGCACGGCTGACACGACCGCGGCGCCCAGGCCCGAGGCCCCGCCCGTGACCAGGACGGTTCCCGGGTCGCCGCCAGCCGCCATCTCACCCGCTGTCACGACGCGTGACCTCCTCGATCAGCCGGGTCGTGGAGCGACCCGCGACGTAGGGCAGCACCACGGCCTGCCCTCCCCAGCTCTCCACCAGCGGCGCCTCCGGCAGGTCGCCGACCGCGTAGTCGGCGCCCTTGGCCCACACGTCGGGGCGTAGTCGGGCCAGGACGCGCTCGGGCGTGTCCTCGTCGAACACCTCGACCGCGTCCACGCAGGCCAGCCCACCGAGCACGGCGGCCCGGTCGACCGCCGACACGAGTGGCCGGCCGGGGCCCTTGAGGCGCCGTACCGACGCGTCGGAGTTCAGGCACACGACGAGGCAGTCGCCCAGCGCTCGGGCGCTCTGCAGCATCCGCACGTGTCCGGCGTGCAGCAGGTCGAAGCAGCCGCCGGTGGCGGCGACCACGCCGCCGCGGGCCCGCGCCCGCCCCACCACGTCGGCCGCGGAGGCGGCGCCCGGCGGCGCGGCGGAGGGCGGCGACCACGAACCGGACGCGGCCCCGGCCGCGACGAAGGCGGAGGCGCCGGCTACCGCCCCGGTGACCGCCTCACTGGGAAGGGCGCCGGCGGCCAGCAGGCCCGCGGCCGCGGCGGCGAAGCGGTCGCCCGCCCCGCAGGTGTCGGACGGGGCGCCGGGACCCCGGGCCGCCGCCGGGACCGGCACCCGCAGCGGTGACCCGTCGCCCGCGACCAGCAGTGCCCCGTCGGAGCCCAGGGTGATGGCCACGGCCACGGCGCGCCAGCGCCCCAGGAGCGTGCGGCCGAGCGCCGTGAGGTCCGCCAGGCCGGTGCCCGGCACCCCGCCGACCCCGCGCGCCTCGGCCACGCTCGGTGTGACCAGCCGCGCGCCCGCCACGGGAGAGCCGCCGCGGGGGTGCGGGTCCCACACGACGGGGGTGCGAGCCGTCAGCGCCGCCAGCGCGCGGCGCACGGGCCCGTGGCCGCTCATCCCCCGCCCGTAGTCGGACACGAGCACCGCATCGGCCGCGGCCAGTGCCCGCAGGCCCGCCGGCGGCAGCGGGCCGGTGGGCCGCACCCCGTGTGTCCCGTAGTCCAGCCGGGCGACGGACTGGTTCCCCGCCCGCACCCGTACCTTGCAGGGCGTGGCGCCCCGCCCCGGCAGCGCGACGACCTCGACCCCCGCCCGGGCCAGCGGCGCCACCGCCTCCCGTGCCGGCTCGTCGTCGGCGAGCGCCGTCACCAGCGTGACCCGCAGGCCGTCGCCGGCCGCGAGTGCGGCGGCCAGCCCCGCGCCACCCGGGCGGGTGCGCGAGACCGGGTCGTCGATGACCGGGACGGGCGCCTCCGGCGACAGACGGTCGCAGACCCCGACCAGGTCCCGGTCCAGCAGCGTGTCCCCGAGCACGACGAGGCGGCGAGGCCCGCTCACGCCGCGCCTCCGCCGCCCACGGCGGCGTCCACACGCCCGCGGGCGCGGGCGACCTCGACGTCGACGGCCGCGCACAGCAGGTGGACGACGACCTGGTGGACCTCCTGCACGGTGGCGGTGGTCGGCGCGTCCACGCAGACCGCGTCGTCGCAGCGGACCGTCAACGGGTTCGGGCCCGGGCCGGTCAGTCCCCACACCAGCACGCCGGCGTCCCTGGCCGCCGCCGCCGCGTCCACGACGTTGGCGCTGCCGCCGGACGTGCTGATGGCGACGAGGACGTCGCCGGACCGGCCGTGGGCGCGCACCTGGCGCGCGAAGACCTCCGCCGCGCCGTAGTCGTTGCCGATGGCCGTGACGCTGGACGTCTCGGCGTGCAGCGCCAGCGCGCTCAGCGGCGGCCGGTCGTCACGGAAGCGTCCGACGAGCTCGCTCGTCAGGTGCTGCGCCAGCGCGGCGCTTCCCCCGTTGCCCGCCGCCAGCAACCGCCCGCCGCCGAGGAGCACCGCGCCGAGACGACGTCCCCAGGCGTCGACGCGGTCGACGTCGCGCTCGAGGGCCGCCAGGGGGCCTCGCAGCGCCGCCAGGTGGGCGCGGCCGGTCGGCGGGGAGCCGCGCCCGTCGGCGCCCGTCACGGCAGCGCCACCGGCGCCGGCGGCTCCAGCTCGGCCGGGCGGTGGCCCACCAGGTCGGCGTAGACGCGCAGCGTCGCGTCGGCGAGACGGTCCCAGCCGTAACGCTCCCGCACCCGGCGTACCCCGGCTGCGCCCAGCCGTGCGCGCCGGGCCGGATCGGCCAGCAGCCACCGCAGCGCGCGGCACAGCTCGCCTGGTCTCCGGGGCGGCACGTGCAGGCCGGTCACGCCGTCCACGACCGTGTCGACCAGCCCGCCGACCGCGGACACGACCACCGGCACGCCGCAGGCCATCGCCTCCAGCGGCACCATCCCGAACGGCTCGTACCAGGGGGCGCACACGACGACGTCCGCCGACCGCAGCAGCGAGGCGACGGCCTCGTGGGGCACGCGCCCGCGCAGGTCGACCCGGGCGGCGACGCCGCCGCGCCGCGCGGCCGACCGCAGACCGGCGACCTGCTCGTCGCCGCCCAGATGGTCGGGGTGGGGGCCTCCCGCCACGACCAGCTCGGCGTCTTCGAGGCCCGCCAGGGCGGCCACCACGTCGGCGATGCCCTTGCGCTCGACGAGGCGACCGACGGTGACGAGGCGGTGGCGGTGGCCCCGGCCGCCCGGCCGCGGCTCGGCGTCCCCGTCCGGACGGAACCGGTCGAGGTCGACGCCGCACGGCACGATCGTCACCCGGTCGAGATCGGCCCCCAGCCGGCGCAGCTCGAAGACCTCGTCGGTGCAGGTCGCCACGATGCGGTCAGCGGTCGCGACGATGCGGCGCTCCTCGTCGAGCCGCTGGGCGGGGCTCGTGTCCAACGCTCCCTGGTGACGGCGCTTGACGGACCCGAGGGCGTGGAAGGTGTGGGCCACCGGCACCCCGAGCGGGTGTCCGGCCTCCAGCGCCGCCCTGCCCGACATCCAGAAGTGGGAGTGGGCGATGTCCGGGCGTCGGCGCTCCCAGCGGTCCCGCAGGACAGCCGTGAAGGCGTCCATGTGGGCCAGCAGGTCGTCCTTGGGGACCGGCCGCGCGGGACCGGCCGGCACGTGGTCGACGACCACCCCCGACGGCGTCCTCACCCGGTCGGGCAGGCCGGGTGCGTCCCGGCGGGTGTGGACGGTGACCTCCATGCCCCGCCGGGCGAGCGCGGACGCCAGCGCGGCGACGTACACGTTCTGCCCGCCGGCATCCACGCCGCCGACGACGGCCAATGGGCTGGCGTGCTCGGACACCATCGCCACCCTCATCGCGTCACCTCCTTGAGGACCCGGTCCCAGTCCGCGAGAAAGCGCGCCAGCCCGTAACGGTCCAGAGCCGCGGCGCGGGCGACCCGCCCGCGCTCGCGCGCCTCGGCCGGGTCGGCCACCAGCCGCCGGAGCCCCGCCACCAGGTCGTCCACCCGCGTGGAGACGACACCGGCGTCCGCCGGCACCGCGTCGGGCACCTCGGTCGTCGCCAGCGCGACCACGGGCATGCCCAGGTGCATCGCCTCCAACAGCGCCAGGCCCAGCGACGTCCACCGGACCGGGTGGGCGTAGACCCGGCGGCGGGCGAGCTCGGCGTGCAGACGGGCCTGGGGCAGGTCGTCGTGCACGGCCGCGAGGCCGTGCCCGTACGCCAGCTCGCCCGCCCCGATCCCGAACAGGTCCAGCGGGACCGCCTCGCCCAGGCGGGGCAGCAGGTCGGTCCCGGTGACCCGCCCCCGCCGGCGCCCCTCGTTGAGCACCACCGCCGCCCTGGCCAGTTCTCCCGTGTAGCGCGGGCCGGGGTCGACGACGCCGTGCTCGACGACGGCCGTCGGCGTGCCCCGGGTGTCCCAGAACAGGTCGTTGAAGTGCGTGACGTGCACGACCAGCAGGCCGGGCCGGCCCGCGGCGGGATGACGCATGCCGGCGATGCGCCCCTGCGGCGCGTTGTGCTCGAGGTAGACCGCGGGGACGTCGCGACCGGGGCGCCGGCCGCCCAGCCAGCGCTCGGCCAGGCCGTCCAGCTCGGCGGGGCGCTGCAGGACCACGACGTCGACGTCGGCGCCCCTTGCCTCGGCGGGCGTGACCTCGACCACCGACCCGGGCCACTCCCAGGTCCGCGCGCGGCCCAGGCCGTCGGGCCCGCGGTCGGGGAGCACCGGCACGAGGTAGTCGTGCCGGCCCTGGACGAACGCGGTCGTCCAGGAGCCGTGGACGTGCCACAGCAGCACCCTCATCGGGCGTCCCGGGTCGTCGCCGTTACGCCGGCGAGCGGCGCGCGGACGGGTGCCAGGCGCCGCACCGCCGCCGCCACGTCCGCGACGCCGACCCCGCCCAGGCACGGATGGCCGGGGACCGGGCAGACCTGGGCCCGGCATCCGGCGCAGGGCACGTCGACGTGCAACAGCTCGTGGGGCACCCCCCACGGCCGCCAGCGCGCCGCGGGCACGGTCGGGGCGTACAGCGACACCACGGGCGTGCCCACGGCCGCGGCCAGGTGCGCCGGGCCGGTGTTGCCGACCACGACCACCTCCGCCCCGGCGAGCACCTCCGCGAGCACGGCCAGGTCCGTGCGCCCGCCCAGGTCGACCACCCCCGGTCGTCCCGCGCCGACGACCTGCGCCGTCAGCGCCCGCTCGCCCGGCCCGCCGGTGACCACCACGCGCCGCCCCTGGTCGGCGAGCGCCGCGACGAGCGCGGTGTTGCGGTCGGGCGCCCAGGCGCGGGCCGGGGCCGACGCCCCCGGGTGCACCACGACGTACGGCCCCTCACACCCGGCGGGGGCGGCGCCGGTGCGGCGCACCGCCAGGCGGCCGGCGTCGCCGGGCGGAAGGGTGTAGCCGAGCGTGGCCACCGTCGACAGAGCCCGCTCGACCTCGTGGACCTCGTCGTCGACGTGGTGGCGGACGTCGAGCAGCGAGCCCGGGTAGTCCTCGCTCACCGCGGCGATGACCGCCACGCCGGCCATCCGCAGCACCAACGCGGTGGGCAGCGGGCTTTGGTGGAACGAGGTGAGCACGACCGCCTCGTCGACCCCGGCCCCCGCCACCCGGTCGACCAGTCCGAGGACGTCGCCGCGGTCCACTGGCGGGGGCTCCGGGTCGATCCACGGATGCCGCCAGACGATCACGTCGTCCACACCTGGCAGCAGGCGGGCCGCCTTCTCGCCGCGAGGGCCGCAGAGCAGGGTCACCCGCCCCGCGGTCGCGGCCACGGCCCGCACGGCGGGCCCCGTGAGCAGGACGTCGCCCTCGTTGTCCGGGCGGACCAGCAGGACGTGGCGGCTCATGGACGACCCCTGCCCGGCAACAGCCGGCTGACCGCGTCTCCCAGGTCGCGAGCGACCTCCGGCGCCGCCTCGACCTCCTCGGGGCGCGTGCGCGCGGTGGGGACGAGGACGGGGCGGGCCCCCGCGGCCAGGGCCGCGTCGACGTCCGCCCCGATGTCCCCCACGACCGCGCACGCGGTGGTCGCCACGCCGAGCCGTGCCGCCGCGCGCTCGATCAGTCCCGGGGCGGGCTTGCGGCAGCCGCATCCGTCCGCCTCGGTGTGCGGGCAGACGAGCCACGGGCCCAGCGGGCCCAGCAACTGCTCCACCCGCTCGTTGACGGCGTCCACCTGCCCACGGGTGACGAGCCGTCGGGCCACGCCGCTCTGGTTCGACACGACGGCCAGCCGCACACCGGCCGCCCGCAGCCGGTCAAGCGCCGCGCGCGCGCCCGGCATGGGCGTCACGCGTCCGGGATCGCCGTTGTAGGGCACGTCGCGGATCAAGGTGCCGTCGCGATCCAGCAGCACCGCCGCGGCCGCCGCGGCCGGCGGACGGGCGAGCAGCGCGGGCAGGCGCAGCCAGCCCCATGCCCACCAGGCCGACGCCA
>JAHWKQ010000120.1 GCA_019347785.1 Actinomycetota bacterium | reverse complement strand
CCTACCCGGCCAAGGACTTCGCCGCGCTCGCCCAGGCCCGCGCCCACGTCCCGGCCACCGTCCTGGACGTGCGCCAGGACGACGAGTGGCGGGAGGGACACCTGGAGAACGCCGTCCACGTCCCCGTGCAGCACCTGCCCGCGCGCATGCCCCCGCCGACGGCCGGGCCGCTGTGGGTCCACTGCGCGTCGGGGTACCGTGCCGCCGTCGCCGCGTCCCTGCTGGACGCCGCGGGCCGGGACGTCGTGCTGGTCGACGACGAGTGGCGGCGCGCCGCGGACGCGGGCCTGCGCGTCGTGGGCTGACCCGGGCGGTCACGCCCGCGCGGCGTGCGCCGCGACGAGGTCGGCGAGCTCGGCGACCAGACGGGTCAGGTCGTAGTCGGCGGGCGTGTAGACGGCCGCCACGCCGGCGCGCCGCAGTGCCCGGGCGTCGGCGGGCGGGATGATCCCGCCGACGGCGACCGGGACGTCCACGCCGTGCCCGCGCAGCCCGGCGAGCACCTCGGGCACGAGCGACGCGTGGGAGCCGGACAGGATCGACAGGCCGACGAGGTGCACGTCCTCGTCCACGGCCGCGCGGACGATCTGGGCCGGGGTCAGCCGGATGCCCTCGTAGACCACCTCGAAGCCGGCGTCGCGGGCGCGGACGGCGACCTGCTCGGCGCCCGACGAGTGCCCGTCGAGTCCCGGCTTGGCGACGAGCAGCCGCAGCCGGCCGCCGACGGCGCGCTCCGCGGCGGCCACCCGGGAACGGGCGTGCGCCAGGCCGTCACCGTCGCGCGCGCCCGGGTCGCGTCCACCGCCCACGCCCCCGGCCCCGCCCACTCCCGTGGGGCCGCGGTACTCGCCGAACGTCTCGCGCAGCGCGTCCGCCCACTCGCCGGTCGTCACGCCCGCCCGGGCCGCCTCGATCGACGCCGGCATGACGTTGTCGTCGGGGCGCGAGGCGGCCACCCGCAGCGCGTCGAGCGCGCGGCGCACCGCGGCGTCCTCCCGTCGCGCCCGGAAGGCGCGCACCCGTCGCACCTGCTCGGCCTCGGCGTCCTCCTCGACGCGCAGGACGACGTCGCCGTCGCTTCCGACCAACGGCGACGGCTCCGCCTCGGTGAACCGGTTCACGCCGACCACGACCTGCTCGCCCGTCTCGACCCGCCGCAGCCGCTCCGCGTTGGAGCGGACGAGCTGGGCCTTCATGTAGTCGACGGCCTCCACCGCTCCTCCCAGCTCCAGTACCCGCCGGTACTCGGCCCGCGCCTCGCGCGCGATGTCGTCGCTCAACTCGCCCATGACGTGGCTGCCGGCGAAGACGTCGTCGTGCTCGAGCAGGTCGGTCTCATAGGCCAGGACCTGCTGCATCCGCAGGCTGAGCTGCTGGTCCCAGGGCCGGGGCAGCCCCAGGGCCTCGTTCCACGTCGGAAGCTGCACCGCCCGGGCGCGGACGTCGCGTGACAAGGTCACGGCCAGCGTCTGCAGCAGGATCCGCGCGATGTTGTTCTCCGGCTGCGACTCGGTCAGCCCCAGGGAGTTGACCTGCACGCCGTAGCGGAAGCGGCGCAGCGCCGGGTCGGTCACGCCGTAGCGCTCGTGGCACAGCTCGTCCCACAGCCGCGCGAAGGCGCGCAGCTTCGCGATCTCGTCCAGGAAGCGGATGCCGGCGTTGACGAAGAAGCTGACGCGGCCCACGACGCGCCCGAAGTCGGCGGTGGCCACCATGCCCGACGCGCGCACGCTGTCGAGGATGGCCGTGGCCGTCGCCAGCGCGAACGCGACCTCCTGCACGGGGGTCGCGCCCACCTCCTGGAGGTGGTAGCTGCAGACGTTGACGGGGTTCCAGCGGGGCAGGTGCCGGACGCTGTGCACGACCACGTCGCGGGTCAGGCGCATGCTGGGCCCGGGCGGGAACACGTACGTGCCGCGCGACAGGTACTCCTTGACGATGTCGTTCTGCGTGGTGCCCCGCAGCTGCGCCAGGTCCGCTCCCTGCTCGTGTGCCAGCGCCCCGTACAGCCCCAGCAGCCACGGAGCCGTGGCGTTGATCGTCATCGACGTGTTCATGCGCGCCAACGGCAGCCTGTCGAACAGGGTGCGCATGTCGTCCAGCGAGCACACCGGTACGCCGACCTTGCCCACCTCGCCGCGGGCCAGGGCCGCGTCGCTGTCGTAGCCGGTCTGGGTGGGCAGGTCGAAGGCCACGGACAGGCCGGTCTGACCCTTGGCCAGGTTGTGCCGGTACAGCTCGTTGGAGGCTCTCGCGGACGAGTGGCCGGAATAGGTCCGCATGACCCACGGGCGGTCCGGGGGGCGGGGCTCGCGCATGCGGTCTCCTCGATGTCCGTGCTTGACATTGTGCGCGGCGATGCGCCGGCGCGTCCACCGACAACGGTGGTTGCGGCCGGGTGCGGCCGGGTACGGGTCGCCCACGTCAGCGGGGCCGGCGGGGTCGGCGCCCGTCCTGTCAGGTCGTATCGGATCGGGGTCTGTCGTGCTCGCGCTCATCCTCTTCCTCGTCATGGGTCTCGTCGTCGGCCTGCTCGCGAGGCTCGTGGTCCCCGGCCGCGACCCCATGGGGCTGATCGGCACGCTGGTGCTGGGTGTCGTGGGCTCGTACGTGGGCGGGACCCTGGGCAGCGTCGTCAGCGGCAGCGAGCTGGAGGTCCGGCCCACGACCTTCCTCTGGTCCCTCGTGGGCGCCGTCATCGCGCTGCTGGTCCTGCGCCTGGTCAGGCGGCGCTGAGCCGCCGACACCCTCCGCCGGCGGCGCCCGGCGGTGACCCGGACGCGGTGGTGTCCCCGCGGTGGGGCAGACTGGGGCCATGGCCGCAACGCCGCCGCGCGTGAGCGCCCCGCCGCCCCGGCCGATCGCCCTCGCCACCTCCCCCGACGACGTCAACCGGTGGCTGGCCGACCTGGGCGGCGCGCCGGTCGTCGCTGTGGACACCGAGACGTCGGGCTGGGACCCCCACGTGGACCGCCTGCGGCTGGTCCAGGTGGCCGCCGGACCCGGCCGTCCGGTGCTGGTGGTCGACGCCGAGCGCTGCGACCCGCGGGCGCTGCGACCGCTGCTGGCGTCACGGGAGGTTCTCAAGGTCTTCCACCATGGGGCGTTCGACCTGCGCTTCCTGTGGATGGCCGGCATCGAGGTCACCCGCGTCGCCGACACCATGCTCGCGGAGCAGCTGCTCGGCGGCGGGGCCGCGACCGCCCCGGGATCCTCGAGCCTGGCGCGCATCGCCGAGTTCCGCCTGGGCATGCGCCTGGACAAGAGCGTGCGAGCCGGCTTCGCCGGCGGGGGCCCGCTGACCGACGAGCAGGTGCGCTACGCCGCCGACGACGCCACGGCCACGTGGGAGGTGTTCGCGCGACAGCGGGGCGAGCTGGCCGGGCACGGCCTCAACCAGGTGGCGCGCCTGGAGTTCGCCGCGATGCCGGTGCTGGCCGACCTGCAGCTGCGCGGGGTCGGCTTCGACCCCGGTCGCTGGCTGGCCACGCTCGGCCGGCTGGAGGAGGAGCTGCCCCGGCTGGAGTCCGCGGTCCAGGCGGCGCTGGTGTGCGAGGACAGCCCCCGGGACCTGTTCGGTCCGACGCCGGTCAAGCTCGACTCGCCCGACCAGGTCAAGGCGGCGCTGGGTCGCCTGGGCGTCCATCTGGAGCAGGTCCACGAGCGCGCACTGCGCGACCACCGTGGCCACCCGGCCGTCGACGCCCTGCTGGCGTACCGGCAGGTCAGCAAGGTCACCGGCAACTGGGGCGGGGACTGGGCCACGCGGGTGGCACACCCCCGCACCGGCCGGGTACACGCCGACTGGCGCCAGGTCGTGGGCACGGGCCGGATCTCCTGCCGTGAGCCCAACCTCACGCAGGTGCCACGCGACGCCCGCTACCGCTCCTGCTTCCTGGCGCCGCCGGGCCGGGCCCTCGTGGTCGCCGACTACTCCCAGCAGGAGCTGCGGATCCTCGCGGCGGTCTCCGGCGACGAGGCGCTGCGGGAGGTCTTCGTGCGCGGCGGCGACCTGCACCGGGCCACGGCGGCCATGGCCTTCGACGTTCCCGAGGAGTCCGTCGACCCCGCGCGGCGGTCGGCGGCCAAGGCGCTCAACTTCGGACTGATGTACGGGATGGGGACCCGCGGCTTCGCCCGGGCCACGGGCATGACGCCGGAGCGGGCAGCCGAGGTGATGCGGCGCTACTTCGCCGCCTTCCCGCGGGTCGCCGCGTGGCTGCGCGAGGCCGAGGCGACCGGCCGGCGCACCGGCCGGGTTCGCACGCCGCTGGGCCGGATCCGGGTGCTGGAGGACGACGACCAGGGCGGGAGGATGGCGCGCAACGCGCCCATCCAGGGCGCCGGCGCGGACATGGTCAAGCTCGCCCTGGCCGAGGTGAGCCGCCGGATGGGGCCGGCGGGTCCCTCCGCGGACGGCCCCGTGCTGGTGGTCCACGACGAGCTCGTCGTCGAGACGGACGTCGATGTGGCCGACGAGGTCGCGGCCCGCGTCGTCGAGGGCATGGCCGTCGCCGCCGGGCGCGTGCTGGGCGACGTGCCCGCGGCCGTCGACGTCGCCGTGCGTCCCCGCTGGGCACCCGAGCCCCGACCCGGTTGACTTGATCACACGTGTGGCATTTGCTAGGGGGCCGGACGGCTCGGGGACAGGAGCGACACCATGACCGGTCAGTTGGAGGCGCTGGACTGGGGCATGCTCATCGGCTACTTCGTCGTGATCGCCCTGATCGCCCTGTGGGCCTACCGCCAGGAGCGGGCCGACCAGACCGCCGCCGGGTACTTCCTCAGCGGGCGCAACGTCGGCTGGTTCGTGGTGGGCGCCTCGTTGTTCGTGTCGAACATCGGCTCGGAGCACCTCGTCGGCCTGGCCGGCACGGCGGCCGACAGCGGGGTGGCCGTGGGGCAGTTCGAGGTGATCGCCTCGCTGGTGCTGCTGCTGCTCGGCTGGGTCTTCGTGCCCTTCTACGTCAAAAGCGGCGTGTTCACCATGCCGGAGTTCCTGGAGCGTCGGTTCTCGCCGGCGTCGCGCTGGTACCTGTCGATCGTGTCGATCGTCGCGTACGTGCTGACCAAGATCGCGGTGACGCTGTACGCCGGCGGCATCGTCTTCGAGGCCCTCATGGGGGTCAGCTTCTGGACCGGCGCGCTGCTGACCGTGGCCTTCACCGGCGTGTACACCATCATGGGCGGCCTGCGCGCGGTCGTCTACACCGACGCCATGCAGATGATCGTGCTGGTCTTCGGGTCCCTGCTCGTCACCGTGCTGGGCCTGGCGGAGCTGGGGGGCTGGACCGGCCTGACGTCGGCCGTCAGCGAGAACTACATGAGCCTGTGGCGGCCGCTCAGCGACCCGCAGTTCCCGTGGACCGGCATCGTGTTCGGCGCGCCGATCCTGGGGGTGTGGTACTGGTGCACCGACCAGGTGATCGTCCAGCGCACGCTGGCGGCCCGCAACGACGACAACGCCCGCCGCGGGACGATCTTCGCGGCCTACCTGAAGGTGCTGCCGCTGTTCCTGTTCGTCATCCCCGGCGTCATCGCCTTCGCCCTGGCCAAGCAGGGGGCGCTGCAGCTGGAGCAGGCCGACCAGGCGCTGCCATCGCTCGTGCGCTTCGTCCTGCCGGTCGGCATCCGCGGCCTCGTCGTCGCCGGCCTGCTGGCCGCGCTGATGAGCTCGCTGTCGTCGGTGTTCAACTCCACCAGCACGCTGGTCACCTGGGACATCTACCGTGAGCTGCGGCCGCAGGCCTCCGAGCGCCAGCTCGTGTGGGTGGGGCGCATCGCCACGGCCGCCATGACCGGCTTCGGGCTGGCGGCGATCCCGATCATCGACAACATCTCGTCGACGCTGTACGTGTACCTGCAGAGCGTGCAGGGCTACATCGCCCCACCGATCGCCGCGGTGTTCCTGCTGGGCATCGCCTGGCACCGCGTCAACGCTCAGGGTGCGATCACGTCGCTGCTCGCCGGGGCGGTCATGGGGCTGACCAGGTTCATCCTGGAGCTCATGAACGGGCTCAACCAGGACGGGCTGCCGGCGGGAACCGTGTGGGAGACCGTCGCCGAGTGGAACTTCCTCCACGTCGCCGCGGGGCTGTTCGTGATCTGCGTGGCGATCCTCGTGGGTGTCAGCCTGGTCACCCCGCCACCGCCGCGGGAGCGCCTGGCGGGCCTGACCTACTCGACGGCGGAGGAGCCGGTGGTGGCCGGGACGGCCGGCGCCGGCGGGACGACCGGGACCGAGGAGGGCGCCGCGAAGACCGAGACGGAGTCGCCACAGTTGACCGAGCGGCCGGGGTGGCGCCGCGCCGACGTCCTTCTCAGCATCGGCGTGCTCGCCCTGGTCTGCATCGTCTGGCTGTACTTCAGCTGACCACGTCGTCTCGGGCGGTGAGCGCGCTCAGGCCGCCCGGTCGCGGTCGACGCCCTCGAGGCGGCTGCGAAGGTCCGCCCACACCCGCTCGTCGACGGTGACGCCCCGGTCGTGGGTGGCGTCCGAGACGCTCAGGCGGGCGAGCCGGCTGACCGCGGCGGCGGATACGGCGATGAACAGCAACTCGATCATGGCGGTCCTTTGAGACTGGCGCCGGCTGCGGGGTCTTGAGGGCGTGTCGGACCCATGGCCGGGCACCTTGAGGCTCGATCCCCCATGGGACGTTCGGAGCCGGGGGGTCCGCGGTCGTGTCAGCCGTCGAGGGGACGGACGTCGACGATCTCGACCGAGAAGGAGCCGGCGGGCGCCTGATAGGTGACGGCGTCCCCCGCGCGGTGGCCCACCAGCGCCCGCCCGAGCGGCGACGCCACGCTGACCACGTCCATGCCCTCGACGCGGTCCTCGCGGCTGCCGAGCAGGAACGTGTCCGTGTCACCGTCAGCGTCGACCGTGGTGACGACCATGCCGGCCGCGGCGGCGTCGCCCTCCGGCGCCTCGCCCACCTGCGCGCGCCGGAGCATGTCGTCGAGCTGGCGGATGCGGGCCTCCATCTTGCCCTGCTCCTCCTTGGCCGCGTGGTACTCGGCGT
>JAHWKQ010000119.1 GCA_019347785.1 Actinomycetota bacterium | reverse complement strand
GCTACGGCCCGGCCAGGGTCCGCAGGACCTCGTCGACGAGCCGGCGGTCGGGCTGGTCGACGACGAGCGCCTCGCCGGGGCGGGCGCACAGCACGAAGCGGACCCCCGCCCGGGCCTTCTTGTCGCGGGCCAGCACCGCCCAGACCGCCGCGGGGTCCAGCCGCAGCCCGCCGGTGGGCAGGCCCAGCGCGCGCAGCAGCGCGACGGTCCGTGCGGCCAGGCCGGGGGCGCTGACGCCCAGGCGCTCCCCCAGCCGCGCGGCGAACACCATGCCCAGCGCGACCGCCTCCCCGTGGCGGAAGGTCCCGTAGCCGGCGAGGGCCTCCACGGCGTGGCCGACGGTGTGGCCGTAGTTGAGCAGCGCGCGTCGCCCGCTCTCCCGCTCGTCGGCGGCGACGACGCCGGCCTTGATCGCGACGCCCCGGACCACGACGTCGGCGAGCAGCTCGGGGTCGCCGGCGACGGCGTCGGCCGGGCGGGCCTCCAGCAGCTCCAGGACGGCCGGGTCGGCGACGAAGCCGTACTTGGCGGCCTCCCCCAGCCCGGCCCGACGCTCGCGCCGCGGCAGCGTCGCCAGGGTGGCGGTGTCGGCGACGACCGCCACCGGCTGGTGGAACGACCCGACCAGGTTCTTGCCCTCGGGCAGGTTGATCCCGGTCTTGCCGCCGACGGCGGCGTCCACCTGGGCGAGCAGCGTGGTGGGCACCTGCACGACCGGGACGCCGCGGTTCCACGTCGCCGCGGCGAACCCCGCCAGGTCCCCGACGACCCCGCCCCCGAGCGCCACCACGACGTCGTCGCGGTGCAGCGGCACGGCCGCGAAGCGGTGGTACAGCCCCGCCAGCGTGTCGAGGCTCTTGGCCTCCTCGCCGTCGGGCACCGTCATGACGCGCACGTCCAGCCCGGCCGACTCCAGCGCGGCGGCCACCCTCGCGCGGTAGAGCGCGGCGACGGGCGCGACGGTGACCAGCGCCGCGGTGCGCGCGCGCGGCGGCAGCGCCGCATGCTCGGCGAGCCGGTCGAGCAGGCCGGGCGCGACCACGACGTCGTAGCCGGCCCCGGGGACCTGCACCGGGACGCGCACGGGCGTCACGCCGGGCCGTCCTCCCGCTCGTCGCGGGCGAGCAGACCGGGGCGGGTGCGCGCCCACGCGATGATCTCCGACGCGACCCGGGCCGGGGAGTGCCCGGAGGTGTCGATGCGGTGGTCCGCGGCGGCCGCGTAGACCTGCGCGCGCTGCTCGGCCAGCCGCCGCAGTCGCTCGGACCGCCCGGCCGCGTCGCCAGCACCCGCCAGCAGGGGCCGGTCGCCGGCGTGATCGCCGACGCGCTCGGCGAGCTCGGCCGGTCCGGCGTCCAGCCACACCAGGTCGCCGGCGGAGCGCAGCGCGGTGGTGTTCTCGGGGTCCAGGACGGCGCCGCCGCCGACGGCCACGACGCGCCCGCGCAGAGCGGCGACGTGGCGCACGGCCTCGGCCTCGTGGCGGCGGAAGGCGCGCTCCCCCCGCTCGGCGAAGATGCGCGCGACCGTCATCCCGGTCTCCCGCTCGACGATGTCGTCGGTGTCCCAGAATGGCCGCCCCAGGCGTGTGGCGACGACGTGGCCCACCTCGGTCTTGCCGGCGCCCATCATCCCGAACAGCACGATGTTGCGTCCCGGGGCGATGACGCTCATGTGCCGAGGGTGGCCAGGTACGCCGTCAGGTTGCGGCGCACCTCGTCCAGGCTGTCCCCGCCCGTCTTGTCCAGCAGGGCATCGGCGACGACGAGGGCGACAACGGCCTCGGCCACCACGCCGGCGCGGGGCACGGCACAGGTGTCGGAGCGCTGCTGGATCGCCTCGGCCGCCTCCCCGGTGCGCACGTCGACGGTCCGAAGGGGGCGGGTCAGGCTCGACAGGGGCTTCATCGCCGCCCGGACCCGCAGCGGGCCGCCGGTGGACATGCCGCCCTCGACGCCCCCGGCGCGGGCGGTCAGGCGCGCGTAGCCGCCGTCGGCGGCGACGATCTCGTCATGGGCCCTGGAGCCGGGCAGCCGCGCGGAGGCGAAGCCGTCGCCGACCTCCACGCCCTTGAAGGCCTGCACGCTCATCAGCGCCGCGGCCAGGCGGGCGTCCAGCTTGCGGTCCCAGTGCACGTGGCTGCCCAGCCCCGGCGGCACGCCGTGGACGACCACCTCCACGACCCCGCCCAGGGTGTCGCGCTCGTCGCGCGCCCGGTCGATGCGCTCGACCATGCGCGCCGACGTCCGCGGATCCAGGCAGCGCACCTCGCTCGCGTCGACGGCGTCGGCGTCGTCCGGCCCGGGCGGGGGGACCTGCTCACCGACGGCGACCTCGCCGATCCGCACGACGTGGGACAGCACCGAGGCGCCCACCTGGGCCAGCAGCATGCGCGCGAAGGCGCCCAGCGCGACCCTGGCGGCGGTCTCCCGCGCCGACGCCCGCTCGAGCACGTCGCGGGCGTCGTCGAAGCCGTACTTCTGCATTCCGGCCAGGTCGGCGTGGCCCGGACGTGGCCGGGTGAGCGGCGCGCCACGGCCGGTGGCGGCGAGGGCCGCGGCGTCGGCGGGCGGGTCGACGGACATCACCTCGGCCCACTTGGGCCACTCGCTGTTGTGGACGACGACGGCCACCGGCGAGCCGATCGTGCGCCCGTGGCGCACTCCCGCGAGCACCTCCAGCCGGTCGGCCTCGAAGCTCATGCGCGGGGAGCGGCCGTGGCCGAGCCGGCGGCGCGCCAGCTGCCGCTCCACCTCGGCGCGGTCGACCGGCACCCCCGCCGGCAGGCCCTCGAGGATGCCGACGAGCGCGGAGCCGTGGGACTCACCGGCCGTGAGATAGCGCAGGCTCATGGAGGGCGAACGGTAGCAGCGGCCCGCAGGGCGCTACTTGGTCAGGCGGCGGAAGCAGAGCTCGAACGTGTCACCGCCGGCGTCGGCGTCACGCACCGTGGCGCAGCCGCGCGAGATCTCGGTGGCCGTGTAGCGCCCGGCGAAGCGGTCCCCCTCGGCGGGCTCGTGCCCGGCCCCGTCCACGTTGAACAGCGCCCGCCGCCTGCCGCCGGGGTCGTTGAAGATGTCGATCAGCTTGACCACGCTCCCGTCACCGGAGGTGTGCGTGGGGGCCCCGGCGGCGGGCGTCCTGTCGGTGGGGGGAGGGGCCGTCGTGTCGGCGGGCGGGGGCCCCGGCGGCCCGGTCAGGTCCAGCGGCGGCGGGGGCGGCGTCGTCGTGGGCGCCGTGCCCGTCCCGTCGGTCGGCGCCCTGCCCGTCCCATCGGTCGGCGCCGTGCCCGTCCCGTCGGCGGCGCCCGTCCCGACGAGCTGGCTGAAGGGGTCGCGGGCGCCCAGCGCCCTCACCGGCGGCGGCTTGGGGTCGACGCGTTCGGGCCCCTCCTGCCCCGGCGGGACCCCGTCGTCGACCGGCTGGTCGTCCTGCGGCGTGGCGGCGGTCCCCGGCCCGACCACCGCCTCGTCGTCCCCGCCCCCGCCCAGCAGCAGGGGGGAGATCACCGCCAGGAACAGCACGGCCAGTCCCACGACCGCGCCCAGCGCGATCAGCCACCGCCGGTCGACGCGCGACGCGGCGACGGGCTCCTGCTCGGCGACGACGGTCTCGGTGCTGCTCATCAGCTCCCCGTGTCCTCTTCGGCGGTGTCGGCGGCGACCTCGTCGGCGGCCAGCACGGAGAAGACCTCACCGGACCACGCCACCGACAGGGAGGGGAACCCGCCCTCGCCCTCGTTGAACGACAGCTGCTGGACGAGCACGGCCCGGGGCGTCTCGTACTCCAGCCGCCGGAAGTACTCCACGAGCTGGAAGTAGGTCCCCGACACCGAGTGGCTCACGTGGGTCTGCGCCAGGACCGTGTCGGGCTCGCTGGGCTCCGGCGCCTCGGGCACGGCGAGCGGCCTGGCGAACGTCACGGAGTCGACGTCGACGCCCGCGCCGTCGGCGGCCGCCTGCAGCTGCGCGACGGCCGACGGCTGCTCGACCCCGAGGGGGATGTAGGCGGCCAGGCGCGCGACCCTGCGCCGGTAGTCCGCGGCGTTGGCCTTGATCTCCCGCAGGCGGCTGATCTGGTTGCGCAGCGCCTGCTGCTCGGTCACCAGCTTCGCCGTCTCGCGCTCCAGCCTCGCCTGCTCGGCGTCGGCGGGGCGGTACAGCAGGAACACGAAGCCCGCGATCAGCGCCACCGCGGCGACGGCGCCGCCGATGGGGACCAGATAGCGTCTCATTGCTCCTCCACGGGCAGGCCGTCGTCGAAGCGACCCGACAGGGCCTCGTCGGTCAGGGTCGCGTCCACCGCGAAGTTGTGGACGGTCGTGGCCTCGGCCAGCTCCTTGGCGGCCGTGGACAGGTACACGTCGGTGTAGCCGCGGACCTTCTCCAGGTCGGTCAGCACGCTCTGCACGCCGGGCGCGTACCGGGACGTGGAGTAGCCGGTGAAGTTCACGGTCCCGAGCGCCTCGTCGTCGGCCGCGCCCGGCGGGGCAGCGGTGGTCGCCTCCTCCGTCGTGGTCTCCTCGGTCGTCGTGGACTCCTCCGTGGCCCCGGCGGCCGCGGGGTCGGCGCCGACCACGCCCGCGGTCAGGGTCCGCAGCGACGAGTCGCGTGGCAGGCGGACCGCCAGGTCGTTGAGGTTGCGCGACCACGACACCTGCGGCGACATCGCCGACGCGAGCAGCTCGTTGCCCGTGTCCAGGGCCATGGCCAGCTCCGCGAACGGCCGCAGCTCCGCCACGCGGTCCTCGAGCCGGGTGACCTCGGCCCGGGCGTCGTCGCGCTCGGCGCGGGCGGCCTCCACGTCCTGTCGCTTGAGCCAGTACAGTCCGGTCAGCACCAGCACGACCACGACCAGCGCGGCGGCGGTCATCCAGCCCAGCTGCCGTTGCCGGCGTCGCTCCAGGTACTCGACCGGCAGCAGGTTGATGCGCACGTCACCGTCGACGCGAGTCAGCAGGGCGGTCGGGGCGCTCACGGCGACGGCCTCATCGCCAGGCCGACGGCGACGGCCAGCGTGGGCTCGGCGTCGACGAGGTCCTCGACATCGACCCCCAGCCCGGCCACCGACAGGCGCTGCAGCGGGTGACCGCGGTCGACGGGCAGCTGCAGCGTCCGGGCGAGCTGCTCGCGCAGGTTCGGCAGGCGGCTGCCGCCCCCGGACACCACCGCCCGGTCGATCGGCAGGGCGCCCGCCTGCCCGTTGTAGTAGTCCAGCGAGCCGCGGATCTCCCCCATCAGCCGCCGGGCCCGGTCGGCGATGAGCTCGGCGACCCGCCCGTCACTGCCGCCATCGGGCGCCGGGAGGCCGGTGGCGGCCTTGACGGCCTCGGCCTCGTCCACGGACATGTCCAGCGTGCCGACCAGGCTGTCGGTGATGGCCGCGCCGCCCATGGGCAGGATGCGGGTGAAGCCCGGCACTCCCGCCTCGTGGACGACGACGTTGGTGACGTCGGCGCCGATGTCGATGAGGACCTCGGCGTACCCGCCGATCGTGCGGTTGCCCGCCAGGCTCCGCAGGATCGCGAACGGCTCCAGGTCGATGACGACCGGCTCCAGCCGCGCCCGCTTGACGACCGCGAGCAGCTCGTCGACGAGCTGTCGGTGGGCGGCCACGAGCAGCACGCGGGCGAAGCGCTGGCCCTCGTCATTCACGACCTCCTCGAGGGGGTGGATGTCCAGGAGGGCCTCGTCGACGGAGATGGGGATGTAGTCCTGGGCGGTGTAGCGCAGCGACGCGCGCAGCTCACGCTCGGGCATCCACGGCAGGTCGACCTGGCGGACGACGACCTGCTGGCTGGCGACACCGAGCGTCACCCGGCGGCTGCGCAGCTTGTGCCGGGACCACAGCGCCTTGAGCGCCCCGGCCACGAGGTCGGGCTGCTCGATCGCGCCGTCGCGGATGGCGTCCGGCGGCAGCGCGACCTCGCCGACACGGTCGACCGACGCGTCGCCCCGCCGGCCGGCCGAGACCTGCACGACGCGGACGGCGCTGGAGCCGATGTCCAGCCCGATGGAGCTGCCCACCGGTCAGTCCCGGCCGAGAGTGCGCGAGGCGTCCAGGTACGCGGCCAGGTCCGAGCCCCGGACCCGGTAGTTCTTGCCGACGCGGATCGCGGGCAGCTCCCCCGCCTTGATGAGGCGGTACACGGTCATGTTCGAGACCCGCATGTGGTCGGCGACCTCGGCGACCGTCCACAGACGGTCGCTGCTCAGTGGCCCGTTGTCCTTCATCTGCCATGTCTCCCAGGAGAGGCGGCGGTCCCTGGCGGGATGGAGACGGCGTCACATGTGGCACACGTGCCTCTGTTACGCGTCACTGCATGGCTATCGACCTCACTGGCGGCGGCTTGAGGACTCTCTCGACTTTGGCTACGGGCAGGGCGCCTCGGCGATCCCGCCGTCGGCCGTGACGCGCCAGGTGCGCCCGGCGATCTCGGCGTGTGATCCCTCGATGCAGTAGTCGCTCACGGTGAAGTCGGCCGGGTCGGCGGCGAACGACACGTCGGCGCTGTTCTTGAAGCCCACGAAGGAGGCGTCGGACTGGAATCCGGAGTAGGTGCGGTGGGCGGCGAAGAACAACTCCGCGTCCACGGCCACGTTGCGGAGGTCGGAACGGACGGCCGTCTCCTGCGCGCCCTCACGCTGGTTCAGGAACGCGGGGATCGCGATGGCGGCGAGGACGCCGATGATGATGACGACGATCAGCAGCTCGATGAGGGTGAAGCCCTCCTGCCGGGCGCTTTCCGGCTTCTTCATCCGACTCTCATGGGCTGCGGCCGCGACGGACGGCCAACGACGCACGGGGCGGTCCCGAAGGACCGCCCCCTGCGCTGCTGTCGTTGGCTGCGGCGGGCTAGGTGGCGGGACAGCCGCCCGACGTCGGACGCCCGTCGGCCTCGTCGTAGTGCCAGTTGGCAGCCAGGCTGGCATGGGCTCCCAGGATGCAGTACTTGCCCGACGAGGCACCGGCAGGCGGAGCGTTCAGGGTGAGCGTGACCGCGTCGGACGTCCGGAAACCGCCCGCAGGCGCCGTGTAGCCCAGCCCCT
>JAHWKQ010000118.1 GCA_019347785.1 Actinomycetota bacterium | reverse complement strand
GTCGCCGTGCCCGCCCTCGTCGCGTGGACCCCGGCGGGGCGCCGGTGGGTCGCCCGCGTGGTGGGGCGCGTCGGAGAGCGTCGGCCGGCGCGGGCCGCCGCGGTCGTCGGCGTGCTCGTGGCCGTCATCACCGACGTGGTGCTGTTGCCGCTGGCGTTCTGGGCGGGGTACGTCCACGAGGGCCGATTCGGCTTCCGCACCCAGAGCCTGGCGGCATGGGGCTACGACTGGCTGGTCTCGCAGCTGCCCGGGTGGCTCGGGCTCGTCGCCGTGCTGGTCGCGGGGACGGTGATCGTGCGGCGACTGCCACGGGCGTGGCCGCCCGTGGCCGGCCTCGGCGGAGCCGCGCTGGGCTCCGTGGGCGAGTTGCTCTCCCCGCTGGTGCTCGAGCCACTGTGGTTCGACCTGCGCCCCCTGCCCCCCGGGGCCACCCGAACCGCCGTGGAGCGGGTGATCGACCGCTCCGGCGAGCGGGTCGGGCGCCTGCTCGTCGCCGATGCCAGCCGCCGGACGACGAAGGAGAACGCCTACGTGTCGGGCGTGGGCACCACCCGCCGCGTCGTGCTGTACGACACGCTCGTGCGTCAGGGGCCGCCCCGGCGTGTCGGCATGGTCCTAGCGCACGAGCTGGGCCACGAACGCCACGCCGACGTCCTGCGTTTCACGCTGCTGTCCGGCGGCGGCGCGGTGGTGGGCGCGTACGCCGTCGCACTGGGACTGCGCAGGCGTGTCCGCATCGGGCGACAGGCCACCCAGGCCGACCCCCGCGCCGTCCCGGTGGTCCTCGCCATGCTCGCCCTGCTGACCGTGGCCGGCCTGCCGGGACGGGCGCTGGTCAGCCGCCGGGCCGAGGCCGCCGCCGACCTGACCGCCCTGCGGATCACCGACGACCCGGCCACATTCATACGGATGAGCGCCGGCTTCACACGCACCAACCTCAGCGACCCCGCGCCGCCCACCTGGGCGTATCTGCTGTGGTCCACTCATCCGTCGTCCAGCGCCCGGCTGGCCATGGGCCACTGGTGGCGCGCGGCACACGGCCCCGGCGCCGGCGGGTGAGCCGTCGACGGGGCCGGCCGTGACGCGCACCCTGTGGGTCACCAACGATCTGCCACCCCGGGCGGGCGGCATCGAGCAGTACCTGGCCAACGTCCTGGCCCGGCTGGACCCGGGCGCGACGCGCGTCCTGGCCCCCCGTGCGGCGGGCGACGCCGCGCACGACGCGACGGTGGCATACCGCGTCGACCGCGTGGGAGGCCGGCCGCTGCTGCCGAGGCGCGGGCTCCTCGACGTGGTGCGCGCGGCGGCCGACGAGCACGGCGCCGAGGTGGTCGTGTTCGGTGCCGCATGGCCGCTGGCCTCCCTGGCCACCGGGCTGGACCTCCCGACCCTGGCGCTGACCCACGGCCACGAGGCCGGCATGGCACGGGTGGGCCTGGGCTCCAGGGTGCGCCACAGCCTGCGCGGGGTCGACGCCGTGGGTGTGATCAGCGCCTACACCCGCGCCGTCCTGGACCCCTGGCTCCCGGCCACCGCCGCCGTCCACTGGCTTCCGCCCGGGGTGGACGTCGACGTCTTCCACCCGGACGTCGACGGGGCGACCGTGCGCGCGCGCCTGGGGGTCGGCGCCACCCAGCCGCTGGTGATGTGCGTGGCGCGCCTGGTCGCGCGCAAGGGCCAGGACGCCCTGGTCCGGGCCTGGCCCGCCGTGGCCCGCCGGGTGCCCGGCGCGCGTCTGGCGCTGGCGGGCACGGGACCGATGCGCGGGCGACTCGAGGCGCGGGCCCGCACGCTGCGCGTGGCCGGCGCCGTCACCTTCGCCGGTCCTGTCGCCGGGACCGACCTGCCGGCCTTCCACACGGCCGCCGACGTGTTCGCCATGCCCTGCCGCACGCGCCTGGGCGGGCTCGACGCCGAGGGGCTGGGGATCGTGTACCTGGAGGCGCAGGCCTGCGGGCGCCCGGTCGTGGCGGGGCGCTCCGGCGGCGCCCCGGAGGCCGTGCTGGAGGGCGAGAGCGGACTGGTCGTCGACGGGCGCTCGACGGGCCGGGTCGCGGCGGCCGTCGCCGACCTGCTCGAGGATCCGTCCCGCCGGCGGAGGATGGGCGCGGCCGGCCGGGCGTTCGTGGCCGGGCGGTTCGCCTGGCCCGTGATCTCCGACCGGTTCCGCCGGGTCCTGATGCGGCTGGCCGGCGCCGACCCGTGACCTAGCCGGCGGGGCGACCCGGCGCCGGGCGGGCCACGGTCGCTAGGCTTCGTGCGCATGGACCGACGCGTGAGCCGCTCGATGACGGTGGACGCCGCGCCGGGCGCGGTCTTCGCGCTGCTCACGGATCCGTCCGAGCACGGCGGCCTGGACGGGTCGGGGAGCGTGCGGGGCACCGCGGGCTCACCCCCGCGCCTGACGCCGGGCAGCCGCTTCCGTATGCGGATGCGGCTGGGTGTGCCGTACTCGGTCACCAACGAGGTCGTCGAGTTCCGCCAGGACCGGTGTATCGCCTGGCGCCACTGGGGACGCCATGTGTGGCGGTGGGAGCTGGAGCCGGCCGGGCCGCGCACCCGGGTGACCGAGACGTTCGACTGGCGCGCCGCGTTGGCCCCCCGGGCGCTGGAGGCCCTGCGGGTGCCCCAGCGCAACACCCGCTTCATCGAGGCGACGCTGCGCCGGCTGCAGGCGAGATTCGGAGTGGACACATGAGCACATTGTTCCGGGCCTTCGTGGCCGCCAAGGACGACGACGCCGTCGACCGGTCGGTGCGGGAGCTGACCACCGAGGACCTGCCCGACGGCGACGTCACCGTCCGGGTGGCCTGGTCCAGCGTCAACTTCAAGGACGGGCTGGCCACGATCCCCCAGGGCAAGGTCGCCCGGATCTCGCCGCTCGTGCCGGGGGTCGACCTGGCCGGCGAGGTCGTCGAGAGCGACAGCGACGAGTTCGCACCGGGGACGTCGGTGATCGTCCACGGCTACGAGCTGGGGGTGTCCCATCACGGGGGCTACGCCGAGTACGCCCGGGTGCCCGCCGACTGGGTGGTGCCGTTGCCGGACGGGCTGGACACCCGGCAGGCCATGGCCATCGGCACGGCCGGCTACACGGCCGGGCTGAGCGTCCACCTGCTGGAAGAGCGCGGCCTGCGCCCCGGCGACGGGCGCGTGCTGGTCACGGGAGCCTCGGGCGGCGTCGGCAGCTGCGCCGTCGGCATGCTGGCCGAGCGCGGCTACCAGGTGGTCGCGAGCAGCGGCAAGGAGGACGCCCACGACTGGCTCCGCCGGCTGGGGGCCGACGAGGTCGTCGGCCGTGACGCCGCGGAGCCGACGGGCCGCCCGCTCGAGAAGCCGGAGTGGATCGCCGCGGTCGACTGCGTCGGAGGCGACACGCTCTCCGGCGTGCTGTCGCGCCTGTCCTACGGCGGCGCCGTGGCCGCGAGCGGGAACACGGGCGGCTTCGCGCTGGAGACCACGGTGCTGCCGTTCATCCTCCGAGGCGTCGCCCTGCTGGGGGCCGACTCGGCGAACACGCCGATCGACCGGCGCCGCCGGCTGTGGGACCGCCTGGCCACCGACCTGCGCCCGCGCCACCTGGACGAGGCGGCCGAGGTCGACCTCGACGGGGTCGAGCAGGCGCTCGACACCATTCTCGAGGGCGCCTCACGCGGGCGCACGGTGGTGCGCGTCACGGGTTGACGGGGGGCTCCCCCTCGGGGGCGGACTGCTCCAGCTCCTGACCCCGGGTCTCGGGCAGCCGCGCGAACAGCACGCTCGCGGCGGCGACGGGCAGGGCCACCGCCGCCGCGGCCCTGGCGAAGTCGCCGAGGGCCTCGGCGAGCACGCCGAACAGCAGGATGCCGGCCGAGGCGCCCACGACCCCCGCCGCCGTCAGCCAGCCGGCGGCGGTGGAGCGCACCGAGGTGGGGAACAGCTCGACGCTGAGGGCGCCGTAGGCCGGGGTGTAGGCCGAGGCGAACAGGACGCTGGTCAGGTACCCACCGACGACCGTCGCCGGGCTCCCGACGTAGGTGAGCATGCCGGCCACGGCGACGGCGACCTGGGCAAGGCCGGCCGACACCCGCCGCCCCAGCCGGTCGGCCGTCCACCGGCCGACGACCAGCCCGGCCAGCCCGGCGGGCCCGGCGGCGGCCACCAGCACGGCGAGCGCCCCGATGGACATGCCCAGCACGTTCTCGCCGTAGATGAACAGGTAGGTGTTGATCGGCCCTGTCACCAGGGCGATCGCGACCGTCAGGCCCCCGAGCAGCCCCAGGCGGGCTCGCAGGTGACCGCGCAGCGGCCCGAGCACCGGCAAGGCGCCGCGCGCGGCCGAGCGCAGCGAGGGGCGCAGGCGCGTGAACCGGTCCGGCTCGTCCAGGCGGCGACCCAGCAGCGGCACCACCGCCAGGGCCGGCAGGGCCAGCGCGAACATGCCCCGGAAGCCGAGGATTCCTCCCACCGCCCAGCGCGCGACGACGAAGACGCCCGCGCCGACGCCGTAGCCGGCGGCGACGAGCGCGATGGCCTTGGCCCGGTCCCGGCTGGGCGTCTCCTCGGCGGCCACCACGCCGGCGACTGCGTTCGTCGTCGACAACAGCGGGCGCCCCAGCGCCGCGATCAGCACGAACCACACCCAGCCGGGACTCAGCGCCGCCGCAGCCGTCAGCGCCAGGCCCCCCGCGCACGCGCCCAGCACGACCCGCCGGCGGCCCATCGCGTCGGCCAGGCCCGCCAGCGGCAGGCTGAGGATCGAGGCGAGGCGCACGATGGACAATCCGACGCCCAGCGTCGTGCCCGACAGCCCGGCGCGCGCGGCGACGGACGCGCCCTCGCGCACCTCGCCGAAGGCGGCGGCGACATCGCCGAGCGACGCGGTGACCGCGAACTGCGCGAACCCCGACGCGACCGAGAGCCCCGCGACGCTCAGGACGGCCGGGTGGCGCCACCCGCGCAGACGCGGCCGGGTCCCGGCTGGCTTGGAGTGCTCGCCCATGGCGGTGCAACTGTAGGGTCGCGCCGCTCAGCCCCCCGCGCGCGTCGACTGAAGACCTCCGGGCGGATCTCGACGTTCGTCTTCAGTCGACGTGTGGGTGAGTTGCCGCGTTCGGGTGAACACGCGGTCGGTGAACGCCTCGTCGAACCAGCCCAGGTACCACAGCAGGTCGCCCGAGCTGAAGCGCCTGCGCATGAGGTGGGCGTTGTGGAACGCCCACCGGGCCTGGTCCTCGGGCACCGGCACCGGCAGATCCTCGTAGGCCAGCGGCACTCCCGCGTTGCGCAGCGCGTCGATGACCTGCTCGGCGGGGGGCACGAGCTCGCGCAGCTTCCGGCGGTGGCGCCGCCAGCCGCGCAGAAGCGCCTCGAAGGCCGGACGGGCGCCGTGCCAGGCCTCGAGCTTGTGGCGGTAGTCGCTCCAGCACTCCTCGCCCATGGCGCCCGAGGGGTCCAGGGGCGCGAAGGTGTCGTGGACGCGTCGCCGCATCACGTCGAAGGGGGGGTAGCAGCCGTCGACGTCGACGACCCGCGGATCCAGCTCGTCGAGCAGGATGTTGAACGCGACCGAGCAGGGGATCGTCGCGACGCCGACCTGCAGGCCGTGACTGCCGGTCGGCCGCCCGTGATGGGCCGCGCTCATGTCGAGCATGTGGCCGTTGACGTGCTCGTAGCCCGACAGCGGGGCGGACTCCATCGCGAACGTCCCCGACAACCCGCACAGGAACAGCAGCTTGGCGAGCACCTCGACCCCGGCGTCGGTGCGCTGTCCCATCTCTCGCGCGCGCGGCAGCAGCAGGCGGCGCACGTCCTCCAGCAGGTCCCAGCATGCCTGCAGGTACTGGCCCAGCCCGAGCTCGTGGCCTAGGTACCAGTCTCCGAAGGAGACGTACATCGCCGACGCGTCGCCGATGCCGGCGAACGTGGACTCCGGCGGCGCCTCGCGCAGGGTCGGCACGTCCAGGATGAGCACGTCGCCGAGACGGGACGGCTCCGTGCGCTTCACGCCCTTTCTGGAGATGACTGCCAGGCGGGCGCTGTAGGCGACCATGGAGTTGGCCGTCGCGACGGTCACGAGCGGCGTGTGCGCCGGCGCGCGGCGCTGCTGGTCGAACCTCAGGCAGGCGTGCTTGGCGACGTCGGTGACCACGCCCGAGCCCACCGACACGACGGCCACTCCGGGCCGCAGCGCGGCGACGACGCGCTCCAGGGTCGCCTCGTCGGCGTGCGCGACGCCGTCCTCGGCCGGCTCGAGCTCCACGGCGCGAACTTCGAGGCCGGCGTCCTCGAGCAGCCGCCGCACCAGCGCCTTGAGGTCCTGCCCCTCGCGGGTCATGACGGTCGTGTCCATGACGAGCACGACCTCGTCGCCCCGGTTCCTCCCCAGGCCGGCGAGCGCCTCCGGGAGCTCCAGCAGGGCGTCGACGCCGATGAGCACCCGGTCCATCTCGAGCTCCGGCAGGCGGTCGGCCTCGGGCCACCGGCGGGTGCGCTCCTTGAGCGCGGGCAGGTCGGCCGGGTCGAGCAGGAAGCTCGGGGTGCCGGTGTGCCCCATGGGGGTCGTCTCCTTCGGTGGTCAGTCCGCCCAGCCGAGCCCGGCACGGGCCGAGGTGGGCACGAGGTCGTCGAGGCGCCGCAGCACCCAGGTCGGCCGCTCGGCGGCGGGCACCCGGGTCAGGTGCTCCGGCGTGGTCTCGCCGGTCAGGACCACGGCGGCGTCCATGCCCGCGCTCCGTCCCAGGGCCGCGTCGGTGGACAGCCGGTCGCCGGTCACGAGGCATTCCGGTGCGCCGAGGCCGAGCGCCTCCAGCGCGACGGCGGCCATCTCGGGGCTGGGCTTGCCCAGCACGGCCTCGCAGCGCGCGCCGGTGCACGCCTCGACCGCGGCCAGGACCGCGCCCGCGTCGGGCTGGCCGTGGCCGCCCGGCATGGGGCAGTACGGGTCGGGGTTGGTGGCGACGAGCCGCGCCCGCCGGTGGTACCAGAGGGCGTCGAAGGCCGTCTGCAGCTTCGCGTACGTGAAGCCGCGGTCGAAGCTGGCGACGACCACGTCGATCCGCGACGGGTCGTCGGACACCG
>JAHWKQ010000117.1 GCA_019347785.1 Actinomycetota bacterium | reverse complement strand
AGCTATCTCCCCAACCTGCGCCGCAACGTGTGGCCGCTGCTCGCCGACCCCTTCTACGACCGGGGGCCGCGCTACAGCGTCCCCTACACCGTCTACCAGACCGGTCTGGGATGGCGGACCGACAGGGTGGCTGAGGACCTCGCCGCGCTGGCCAAGCCGTGGGACGCCCTGTGGGACCGGTCGCACGAGGGCGGGATGGGCCTGTACGACGACTACCGCGAGGCGCTGGTCGCCGGTCTGCTGCATGAGGGCGTCCAAGACGTCAACACCGGTGAGCCCCGGCAACTCGACAAGGCCCGGCGGGGGCTGTCCCAGCTGAACCGGCTGGGGGTCCGCTACACGCTCGACGGCGCCTACGCCAAGCTGCCCCGCGGCAAGCTCGGACTGGTCCAGGCATGGTCGGGGGACATGATCTCGGCCCCCTACTACCTGCCCGCCGACCAGGACCCCGGGGTGCTGCGGTACGTGTGGCCACCCGCGGCGGGCGGCGCGAAGGCGGGCGGGCTGATCACCGGCGACTGCCTGACGGTCCCCGCCAACGCCGGGAACCCGGTGCTGGCCCACCACTTCCTCAACTTCATGCTCGACACCGCCCACGCCACCGACAACTTCAGCTGGCTGGGCTACCAGCCCCCCCTGACGGCGCTGGACGCCGACCGTCTCGTCCTCGACGGGCTGGTGCCCCGCAACCTGACCTCGGCGATCGTCCAGCCCGGCGACTTCGGCCTGGGGCAGGTGCCCCTGGCCCTGCCGCCGCAGGCCGAGAGGCGCTGGCTGCGCGCCTGGGAGGCGGTGCGCCGCCCACGCGTCGACTGAACCCTCGCGTCGATATCCGCCTGTTGATCTTCAGTCAACCGGGGCGCACCGATTCGACGGGACACCGGTGGTGGGATTCACTCGACTGACGGGAGGCGGCCGCGGAGGGCGACCGCTCGGTCCCGCGTGGAAGGCGGTGCGGGATGCGCAAGGTGTCCGACGTGGTCGTTGAGTGCCTGGAGGCGGAGGGGGCCCGCTGGGTCTTCGGCATCCCCGGCGAGGAGACGCTCGACCTGAACGAGTCGCTGTCGCGGTCGTCGGTCGAGTTCGTCCCGGTCCGCCACGAGCAGGCGGCCGCGTTCATGGCCGGCGTCTACGGGCGCCTGACCGGCCGGGCGGGCGTGTGCCTGGGCACGCTCGGCCCGGGGGCGACCAACCTGGCCACCGGCGTGGCCGACGCCTTCCTCGACCGGGCGCCGCTGGTCGCCCTGACCGGGCAGGCCGGCCAGGAGCGCATGCACAAGGAGTCCCACCAGCACATCGACGTCGTGCGCCTGATGCAGCCCATCACGAAGTGGAACGGCCGGCTGTCTGACCCGGTCATCGCACCCGAGCTCGTCCGCAAGGCCTTCAAGCTCGCCGAGGCCGACAAGCCGGGCGCGACCCACATCGAGCTGCCCGAGGGCGTGCTGGAGACCGGACTCGACGCGGCGCCGCTGCCACGCCACGCGGCCGGCCGGCCGCAGGCCCGCCCGGAGGACGTCTCCCGCGCGGCCCGGCTCCTCTCGCAGGCGACCAGCCCGATCGCCCTGGCGGGCAACGGTGTCGTCCGCGCCCAGGCGGCCGAGGCGCTGCGGGAGTTCGCCCACTCGACCGGCCTGCGGGTCGCCAAGACCTTCATGGGCAAGGGGCTGTTGGACACCTACGACGACGAGTCGCTCGGGGCGGTCGGGCTGCAGGCCGGCGACTACGAGATGGCCGGCTTCGGCGCGGCCGACGTCGTGGTGACGATCGGCTACGACCTGGTCGAGCACGCCCCCGCCCACTGGAATCCGGACCACGACAAGCGGATCGTCTGCATCGACTCGCTGCCGGCGGAGATCGACGACGCCTTCATCCCGGAAATCGAGCTCGTCGGTGACCTCGCCGACAGCCTGCGGCGACTCTCCGAGCAGGTCGGGCGCCTGCCCTACCCCGGCGGGTCGACGCGGCTGCGCGAGGTCACGATCGGGCGCTTCGACCGGGCCGGGGACGATCCCGACACGCCGCTGCAGCCGCCCCGGGTGCTGTGGGAGCTGCGCCGGGCCCTGGGACGCCACGACATCCTGGTGTCCGACGTCGGGCTGCACAAGCTGTGGATCGGGCGGATGTTCCCCGCGCTGGAGCCCCAGTCGGTGCTGATCGCCAACGGCCTGGCGGGCATGGGCTTCGCGGTCCCCGCCGCCATCGCCGCCAAGCTCGTCCACCCCGAGCGCCGGGTCGTCGCCGTGTCCGGCGACGGCGGCTTCCTGATGAACGCCGCCGAGCTGGAGACCGCGGTGCGGCTGCGGACGCCGTTCGTCAACGTGGTCTGGGAGGACCAGGCCTACGGCTCGATCGTCCGCCACCAGGAGCAGAAGTTCGGCCGCCACTTCGGAACCGACTTCGGCAACCCCGACTTCGTCGGCCTGGCCCGGGCGTTCGGGCTGCGGGCGTGGCGCTGCGAATCCGCCGGCGAGCTCGCCGCCCGGTTGCGCGAGGCGCTGGAGCTCGACCTGCCCTCGCTGATCGTCCTGCCGATCGACTACTCGGTGGACGTCGCGATCGCCGAGGAGCTCGGGGCGGACACGGCCGCCACCTGAGCCGTCCCCACCCGGCGCCGCTAGGATGCGCTGGTGGACACGACGACGACCGATCGGGCGCTGCGCGACGCGGGCCTGCGGGCGACCCGCCAGCGCCTGACGGTGTTGGACTCGCTGCGCGGGCGCCCGGAGGCCGTGACGGCCCAGGAACTGCACATGCAGTTGCGCCAGGCGGGGGAGCCGATCGGGCTGACGACCGTGTACCGGACGGTGACGGCGCTGGCCGACGCGGGCTTCCTCGACGTGTTCAACCGGGACGGGGAGCAGGCCTTCCGCCTCTGCGGCGACGTCCACCACCACCATCTGGTGTGCGAGACGTGCAACACCGTCGAGGAGATCCCCGCCGCGGAGGTGGAGCGCTGGGTGGCCCAGGTCGCCGACCGCCACGGCTACGAGGTCACCGGGCACCGCGCGGACATCTTCGGCATCTGCTCCCGCTGCCGCTGACCGGCCCCCGCGATGCCGGACGTCGTGGTCGTGGGGGCCGGCGTCGTCGGAGCTGCGACCGCCTACGGGCTGACCGAGGCGGGTGCGCAGGTCACGGTGCTCGACGGCGGCCAGGTCGCGGGCGGCACGTCCGGGGCGACGCTTGCCGTCGACATCACCCGGGTCAAGACGCCGCGGGTCCTGTTCGACCTGAGCGTGGCGAGCGCGCGAGCACACGTCGCTGCAGCGCGGGGGGCGATGCGTCTGCTGGAGCGTGCCCGGGCCCTGCTCGTCGGGCCGCCCCCGCCGCGGTCCAGTCCGTGCGTCGGCGTCCGCCCCGTCCCGCCCGACGGCCTTCAGGTCGTCGGCCTCCTCCCGGGCCTGGACAACCTGTACGCGGTCGTCTCCCACAGCGCCGTGCACTTCGCGCCGGTCCTCGGTCGCCTGGCCGCCCGGGAGCTCACCCGGCGTCCCCCAGGAGCGCCTGGACCCGTCCGGCCGACGCGCCTGCGTCCAGGCGAACAGGAGCGCGACGCCGTCGACGAGAGCACCCGCGCCCTGCTCACCCGAATCGACACCGCCGGCTCAGGGGAGCCGGCCGACGCTCATGCAGGGGATCGGACGTCCCGGTCGACGTGACGCCGCTCGTGGTCCAGTAGCCACCGCTTGACGGGCGGCCCGTAGGCGTAGCCGCCCATGGTGCCGTCGCTGCGGACCGCCCGGTGACAGGGCACGACCGGCGCGAGGAGGTTGGCGCCACACGCGGCGCCGGCCGCACGCGCCGCGCCGGCGTAGCCCGCCTGGGACGCCAGCCGCGCGTAGGTGACGGTTCGCCCGGGCGGGAGGGCGCGCAGGACCTCCCACACGCGCCGCTGCCCCACGGTGCCCGTCTGCACGGCCGGCACACGTGTCGGCGCGCCCAGGTCGCCGTCGAAGTAGGAGGCCAGGGCCCCCGACAGGTCCCCGAGGCCCGCCAGGCGACGCAGCGGCGCGTCGCGCAACGGCGAACGCAGGCGTGACCGCAGGTCGCCGGCGTCCCCGGTGAAGCCTGCCGCCACCAGCGCGCCCTCGGCGGCGAGCAGCGTCAACGGGCCCACCGGCGTCGTCATCGTCGTGGTCTCGATCGTGGTCATCGGCGGTCCTCTCCTCGGGAGCCGGACAGGTCGGCCCACAGGTGCATGGCCGCGTAGCCGCGCCACGGGCGCCACCGCTGGGCGCGGGCGCGCACCCGCGCCGGCGTGGCTGCTCCGCGGTCGTCGGCGAGCGCACGGCGCAGTCCCAGGTCACCGGCGGGCAGGGCGTCGGGGTCCCGCAGCGCGCGCATGCGGATGGACGCCACGGTCCAGGGCCCGACCCCCGGCAGCGCCAGCAGCGCGGCGCTCGCCTCGTCCGGATCGACGGAGCCGTCCAGCACCACCTCGCCGTCGCGCACCGCGGCGGCCAGGCCCCGAATGGTCTCCGCGCGTCGGCGCGGCATGCCCAGGCCGTCCAGGTCGGCGTCGGCGACCCGCCCGGGCAGCGGGAACAGGTGGGTCAGCTCGCCCACCGGGGAGGTCAGCGGCTCGCCCAGCGCGGCGACCAGCCGCCCGGCCACCGCCGTCGCGGCCTGGACGGACACCTGCTGTCCGACGACGGCCCGCACGGCCTGCTCGAACCCGTCGAACGCCCCCGGCAGCCGCAGCCCGGGTCGGCACGCCACGAGCGGCGCCAGCAGCGGGTCGTCGCTCAGCGCGCCCTCGATGACGCCGGTGTCGGCCTCCAGATCCAGCAGTCGCCGGGAGCGCTGCGCGGCCGGCGCCAGGGCCCGCGGGTCCTCGCTCCGCAGCCGCAGCCAGACGACGTCGTCGTCCCCGACGGGCTCCAGCTCCAGCACGCCCCCGCCGCCGGCCGTGCGGATGGTCCGCCGGTAGCACGCCCCGTCGACGTGCTCCACGCCGGGCAGGGCCCGACGGCGCAGGAAGTCGAGCAGGTCGTCCACGCGCAGCGGCGCGCGGAAGGCCAGCCGCAGCGCCAACCGGCGTGGGGCCGCCGGCCGGTCCGGCGCACGCAGGCCGGTGGGTGTGCGCCCGTAGACGGCGCGCACGGTCGCGTTGAACTGGCGCACGCTGGAGAAGCCGGCCGCGAAGGCGACCCGGGCGACGGGCAGGGAGGTGTCGTCCAGCAGCCGCCGTGCCAGGTGGGCGCGGTTGGTGCGGGCCACCGCGAGCGGCCCCACCCCGACCTCGGCGACGAACAGCCGGTGCAGATGGCGCCGGCCCACCGACAGCCGCCGGGCCAGGCCATCCACGCCCTCCGAATCCACGACGCCGTCGGCGATCAGACGCAGCGCCCGGCCCACCAGGTCGGCGCGGACGTCCCACTCGGGTGCCTGCGGTCCCACGTCGGGCCGGCAGCGTCGGCAGGCCCGGAAGCCGGCCCGCTCGGCGGCGGCCGCGTGCCGGTAGAAGCGCACGTTGCGGCCCAAGGGGGTCTGCGCCGGGCAGCTGGGCCGGCAGTAGACGCCGGTCGACCGCACCGCCGTGTAGAAGCGGCCGTCGAAGCGGGCGTCGCGGCTGCGCACCGCGCGGTAGCAGGCGTCGAAGTCCAGCAGCACACCGGTGTTGTACCGGCGGGCGGCGCCGGGGACTCGCGACTTTCGGACATGACCCTGGTGACGGCGGGGCCACGGACCCCCGCTGCGGCGTGTCAGGCCGCCGCTGCGCCCGCGCGCACCCGGTGGCCCAGCGAGACGGCCGCGAAGACGGCCGCCGCCACGAGCACGATCGCCCCTCCCGGCGGGAGCGCCAGGTACCAGGCCAGCAACAGGCCGGTCAGGGCCGAGGCCATGCCGACCACCGACGACCAGGCCACGCTCGCCCTGAACGAGCGGCCGAGGTGGCGCCCCGAGGCCACCGGCAGCACCATCAGCGCCGCCACGAGCAGGATGCCGACCACCCGCATGGCCGCCACGACCGTCACCGCGGTGAGCGCGGCGAGCACCGAGTTCAGCAGATCCACCGGCAGCCCGGCCACGCGGGCGGACGCCTCGTCGAGCAGGGTGGCGAAGATCGCGCGGCCGCACAGGGCCATGGTCGCGACGATGACGCCGCCCAACAGGGCCATGACGGCCACGTCGCGGGACGTCACCGTCAGCAGCGAGCCGAACAGGTACACGAACAGGTTCGCGTCCAGCGACCCGGCGGCCCCGAGGATGACGACGCCCGACGCGATGCCGCCGTAGAAGAACAGCGCCAGGGCCAGGTCCCCCGAGGCGCGGCCGCGGGATCGCAGCCGCTCGATCCACAGCGCGCCGGCGACCGAGACCGCCAGCGCGCTCCAGACCGGCCACACGCCCAGCAGGAAGCCCCCGGCCACGCCGGCGAAGGCGACGTGGCCGATGCCGTCGCCCATGAGGGCCATGCGCCGCTGGACGAGGAAGGTGCCGATGAGCGGCGCGGACCCGCCGACCACGAGCCCCGCCAGCAACGCCAGGCGCATGAACTCCAGATCGAACGGCGAGGGCAGGCTCACGGCTCGAGCCCCTCCAGCCAGATGGGCAGGTCCTGGCGGTGCACGCCCAGGCTCACCCCGCTGGCGACTAGGTCCGCGGGCGGTCCCTGGAACACCACCGAGCGCTTGAGGACCACGACCCGGTCGAGGTCGTCGGCGACGGACGCCAGCTCGTGCGAGACCAGCAGCACGGCCCCGTGGCGGTCGCGCAGCAGGGACATCAGCGAATCGCGGAAACGGCGCTGCGAGTCCGCGTCGACCCCGGCCACCGGCTCGTCGAGGACGAGCAGCTCAGGCTCCCCGGCCAGCGCCTTGGCGATGAACACCCGCTGCTGCTGGCCGCCGGACAGCTCCCCCAGCCGGGCCCGCTGGAGGTCGGTCAGCGCCACCGCCTCCAGCGCCCGGTCGATGGCCTGCCGGTCCGGGGCCCGGAACCGCCCGAGCCAGCCGGTCCGGGCCAGCCGGCCGGCGGCCACGACCTCCCGGACCGTCGCGGGCAAGTCTGCGTCGACGCCCAGCCGTTGCGGCACGTAACCGACCCGCCAGCGCTCCCGCAGCTCCCGGGGGTCCGCTCCGAACAGCCGCACGCTGCC
>JAHWKQ010000116.1 GCA_019347785.1 Actinomycetota bacterium | reverse complement strand
AAGAAGTACTGCCGCGTCTCCGGCGCGATGCGCGACTCCTCCACCTCGGCCCGCATGAACGTCGGCTTGCGCATGTAGCGGCGGGCCAGCGACACGATCGCCGGGGGCATGGTCGCGCTGAACAGCATCGTCTGGCGCTCGGTGGCCGTCGCCTCGACGAGCCGCTCGACGTCGGGCAGGAAGCCCAGGTCGAGCATCTCGTCAGCCTCGTCCAGCACCAGCGTCGTCACCCCCGACAGGTCCAGGACGCCGCGACCCATCAGGTCCAGCAGCCGCCCCGGCGTGCCGACGACGACGTGGACGCCGGCGGTCAGCGCCTCGCTCTGGGGGTCGATGGCCCGTCCGCCGTAGATGGCCAAGATGCGCAGACCCAGGCGGCGGCCGGCCCTGTCGAGGTCGTCGCGGACCTGCAGGCACAGCTCCCGGGTGGGCACGACCACCAGGGCCTGCGTGTCCCGGCGGGACGCGTCGACGGCCTGCAACAGGGGGATGCCGAAGGCCAGCGTCTTGCCGGTCCCGGTGCGTGCCTGGCCGATCATGTCGGCCCCCTCCAGGGCGAGCGGCAGCGTCAGCTCCTGGATGGGGAACGGGGTCGTGATGTGGGCGTCGGACAGGGCTTCGCGGATGGCGGGGTCGACGCCGAAGTCCGCGAAGGACTTCGTCTCGCTCATGTTCCTCGTCTGCCGTCAAAGGTGGTGCCGCGGGGCGCGCCCCCGTGGAGGGCCGCGCGGCTCTGGTGGCGCCGTCGGGCCGCCTGTGGGGTCCCGGGTGTGGTGAGGCGAGCCTCGGCTCACCGGCGCCATGGGTGCAGACTACCAGTGCCACCCGCCCGGGGCCGGGCGGCCCGGTCCGGGCGCCGGCGGGAGGGAGTGGTCATGGAGCTGCGGGTGCCGGAGGAGGCGCTGGGTCTGCTGCGGGAGGTGTTCATCGACGCCGAGGGCGCCTGCGAGCCGTGGACGGACGCCGAGGTGGTCCGCCGCACCCTGGTCCGCGGCGCGCTGGAGTACGCGCGCAGCGCCGGCCGCTCGTGGGAGGAGGCCCAGGCGCTGAGCCGCCGGCTCCGCGCCCGGCTGGCCTGACCGGCCGGCCGGTGCGGGCACGTCAGCCCGGCAACCGGCCGGACAGCGCCGTGAGCAGGCGCTCCTGCAACCAGCCCAGGTAGTACAGCAGCACGCTGAACCGGTCACTGAGGTCCGGGCCGGTCTCCCAGTGCGACTCGTCGGCGACGCCCAGCCTCCCGGCGAGGATCAGCCGCAGGTCGTTGGTGGCCGACAGCCACGCGGCCGCCTGCTCGGCGTCCAGCGTGGCGTGCCACGCGAGCAGCCGGGTCTGCCCGCCCTCCAACGTGGCGAGGAACGCGTCGAGCGCCGCGACGCGCTCCTCGACGAGGCTGTCGCCCACCAGGTTCCGGTACTCCGCCTCGGCCTCGGGGTCGTCGTAGGCGGGCGGGAACAGCCGCCCGCGGACCCGCGGGAGGTCCTCGTCGCCGCTCAGCACCGGGCGCAGCCGCCGGGCCGCGTCGACGAGCAGCTCGCGCTCGCGCCACCCCAGGCGGACACTCAGGCCGCCGTCGGGCAGCGATCGGAACGCCGGGCCCGCCACGGCTCGCGGCCCGGTCAGTCCCGCGCCAGGGTCGCCTGCAGCCCGTGGGCATGCAGGCGGGCCACGTCCATCTCGGACTTCTCCCGCGGGCCGCTGGCGACCACGGCCCTGCCCTCCCTATGGACCCGCATCATGAGCTTCACGGCCGTCGGCTCGTCGTGGCCGAACAGCTTGCGCAGCACGAACACGACGTAGGACATCAGCGTGACCGGGTCGTTCCAGACGATGACGTCCCACGGACGGTCCCGCTCGCCGCGCTCGTCGCCGGCGGGCCGGTCGACCCGCTCCGGCGCGACAGGTGCCGCGGTGGTCATGGGGGTACCGTAGCGCCCGAGCGGGTGGCGGGCCGCCAGTGGGCGGGAGGAGCGTGTGGACGCCGAGGAGACCGCGTGGGCCCCGTCGCGCGCGTTCAGCCGGGCCCTGGTGGTCGTGGCCCACCCCGACGACGCGGAGTTCGGCGCCGGCGCGACGATCGCACGCTGGGTGGACATGGGCACCGACGTGCGCTACGTCGTCCTCACCGACGGGGCGAGCGGCTCGGCGGACCCCGCCATGACGCGCGAGCGGCTGGCCGTCGTGCGCCAGGGGGAGCAGCGCGCCGCCTGCCGGCGCCTGGGCGTGGACGACGTCGCCTTTCTCGGCTACCCGGACGGCTACCTCGAGCCGTCGCTGGAAGCCCGTCGCAAGGTCGCCGCCGAGATCCGCCGGCACCGACCCGAGGCCGTCCTGGCGCCGGACCCGACCGTGCGCTGGACGACGTGGGGCTTCGTCAACCATCCCGACCACCGCGCCGCCGGGGACCTCGTCCTGCACGCCATCAACCCGGCCGCCTCGACCCGGCTGTGGGACCCGTCGCTGCTCGACGACGGCTTGGAGCCGTGGGACGTCGCCGAGCTGTGGCTGATGGGCTTCGGACAGGGGACGACCCGTGTGGACGTCGCCCACGTCTTCGACCGCAAGCTCGCCGCGCTGCGCTGCCACGCCTCGCAGCTGTCCGGCTGGGACCCCGGGCCACGCATGCGCGAGGTGGCCGCCGAGATCGGCGCGGCGGCCGGCCTGGCCCTGGCGGAGGCCTTCACCGTGCTGCGCTTCCGGGTGCTCGACGAGCAGGGCTCCGAGCCCGCCTGGGACAAGCCGCCGACGAACGTCAGGCCGGCTCGCTGAAGCCCCCGCCGGCGGCGGCTGTCACAATGACACGCCATGATCGTTGACTGCGCCCTCTACGAGCACGGCAAGCGCCGCCCCGGCGAGCTGGGGCTGGCGGACGCGTTCGAGGCGGCGCGCGCGCCGGACGCGTTCGTGTGGATCGGCCTGCACGAGCCCACCGCGGACGAGTTCGATGCCGTCCGCGCGGAGTTCGGTCTGCACGAGCTGGCCGTCGAGGACGCCGTGACGGCGCATCAGCGCCCGAAGTTGGAGACCTACGGCGACTCGCTGTTCGTCGTCCTCAAGCCCGCCCGCTACGACGACGAGGAGGAAAGCGTCGTCATCGGCGAGCTGATGCTGTTCATCGGCGAGAGCTTCGCCGTGACCGTGCGCCACGGCGAGGCGTCGGCGCTGGCCGAGTGCCGTCACCAGCTGGAGTCCCAGCCGGACCTGCTGCGCGAGGGTCCCGGCGCCGTGTTGTACGCCGTCCTCGACTGGGTGGTCGACGATTACATGCCGGTGGTCGAGGGCCTGGACAACGACATCCAGGAGGTCGAGGAGACCGTCTTCGCCCCGGCGCAGGGCGACGCGACCGAGCGCATCTACAAGCTCAAGCGGGAGGCGCTCGAGTTCCACCGGGCGACCGCCTCGCTGGTGGACCCGCTCGACCGCCTCGCCCGCGGGCAGGTGCCGCTCGTGCCCGAGGGGCTGGGCCACTACTTCCGCGACGTCCACGACCACCTGCTGCGGGTGTTCGAGCAGGCCGACGGCTTCCGGGACCTGCTGACGAGCGTGCTCGAGGCCAACCTGGCCCAGGTCGGGGTCCGGCAGAACGAGGACATGCGCAAGATCTCCGCGTGGGTGGCCATCGCGGCCGTGCCGACGGCCCTCGCCGGCATCTACGGCATGAACTTCGAGTTCATGCCCGAGCTGGAGTGGCGGTTCGGCTACCCGCTCGCGCTGCTGTTGATGGCAGGGTGCTGCACCCTGCTGTACCGGGCCTTCCGCCGCAGCGGCTGGCTCTAGTTCCTCGTCGGCTGAAGATCGGCGTCGATATCCCGACGTCAGGCTTCAGTCGACGGGGGGGGCGGGCAGGTCGTCGGTGACGCAGGCGCGCGGGTCGGCGTCGGGGCGCAGGCCGGCGTAGGAGGGGGCGCGCAGGCGTCCGGCGTCGGTCCTCTCGGCGTAGGCGACCCGCACCACCAGCTCGGGGCGAACCCACCGGGCCCCGCGCTGTGGCACGGGCTCGGCGAACGGGCGCTCGGGCGTCTCGTGCTCCAGCAGCCTCCCGTGGAGGCGCCGCAGCTCGGCGTCGTCGAAGCCGCTGCCGACCTGGCCCACGAGGCGCAGCCGGCCGTCGGGACCGTGGAGCCCGAGCAGCAGGCTCGCGAAGGTCGCCGACCGGGCGCCCTCGCCGGGCAGCCAGCCGCCGACGACGCAGTCCAGGACGCGGCGCACCTTCACCTTGCGCCAGTCGCGGCTGCGGCGGCCGGGCTGGTACGTCGACCGGGCGCGCTTGGCGATCACGCCCTCCATGCCGCGCTCGTCGACCGCGCGGTACAGGCCCACGCCGTGCTCGGCGACCGCGTCGCTGCGCTGGAGCCGTCCGCCGGGCACGACCACGTCGTCCAGGCGCGACAGCCGCTCGGTCAGCGGCAGGTCGACGAGCGTCTCGCCGTCGGCCGCTAGCAGGTCGAACACCAGATAGGACACGGGCGCGCGCGCGCCCGCTCGGCCCGCCGCCTCGCCGCGCAGGTGCATCCGCCGCTGCAGCGCCTGGAACGACGGGCGGCCGTCGGCGGAGAAGGCGACGATCTCCCCGTCGAGGACCGCGTTGCGCGCGAGCACCCGCTCCCACAGGGCGGCCAGTTCCGGGTAGCTCGGCGTGACGTCGTTGCCGCGACGGCTGACCAGCCTCGTGGAGCCGGGCGGGCCCGCTCCGGGGCGCACGGTCGTGGCGATCGCCCGCACACCGTCCCACTTGACCTCGAACAGCCACCCGGGGTCGTCGAAGGGCCCGTCCTCGGCGTCGACGGCCAGCATCGGCGCCAGCCGTGGCGGCGGCGGCAGGTCGGGCTGGGGATCGCCCGCGCGCACGACCAGCCAGTCGCGCGACGGGCCCCTGCCGGTGCGGAACAGATGGAACTCGCCCTCGTGGCGCCTGCCGTGGAGGCGGAACGTCACTTTGTCGTCGCGCCACTCGACCGGCTCGTACGTCCCGGAGTCCCAGATGCGCACCGGGCCGCCGCCGTACTCGCCGGCGGGGATGTCCCCTGAGAACGTCATGTACTCCAGCGGGTGGTCCTCGGTCTGCACGGCCTTGTGGCGCACGCCCGGCACGTCCGGAAGGCCCTTGGGCACCGCCCACGACCGGGCGGTGCCCCCTCGCTCGAGCCGCAGGTCGTGGTGCAGGCGGGTGGCGAGGTGGTGCTGCAGGACGAAGCGCGGCGCGGCGTCGGAGCCCCGGCGCGTCGCCGCTGAGGACTCGGCGGCCGGTGGCTCCGGGGTGCGGGTGAAGTCGCGCCGGCCCGCGTAGGCGCCCAGCCCCCCGGGCTCCTCGGCGTCGCGGCCGGCCACCCGGTGGGCGGGGGTGTGGTCGTCCTCCTCGGGCGACATGCCGACCGCCGCCATGGCCGCGCGCAGGTCCTGCCCGCCGGCCAGGACCGGCTCGAACGGCGCCGGGTCGTCGTCCAGGCGTGCCCACACCGAGCGGATCGTGAAGTCCCGCGGGTGGACGTCGCCGTCCAGCTCCGCCCAGCGCAGCGGCATGGCCACCGGCGCACCCGGCTCGGGCCGGAGGCTGTAGACCGCGGCGATGTTGCGGCCCTCGGTGTTCATGTTGTGGTCCAGGAACACCTTGCCGGTGCGGCGCGCGACCTGGAACTCCATCGTCGTGCGGTCCGGGTCGGCGCGGTTGATCAGTCGGCACACCCGGCCCACCCATTCGCGCACGCGGGCGTAGCTGTGGACACGGTCGATCGGCACGTAGACGTGCAGCCCCGTCGCCCCGGACGTCCGCGGGTAGCCGCGCAGCCCGAGTCGCTCCAGCACCACGTGGACCAGCCGGCCGACGGCGCGCACGACGGGGAAGTCCACGCCGAACGGGTCGAGGTCGAAGAAGGCGTAGTCGGGCCGCCCCAGCGCGTCGACGCGGCTGTGCCACGGGTGCATCTCGATGCAGCCCAGGTTGGCCAGCCACAGCAGCGACGCGGTGTCCTGGGCCAGCAGGTAGTCGATGCGCTTGCCGCTGTCGGCGGACACGACCGGGGCGGTGGTGACCCACTCCGGGGTGTGCGGCGGCGCCTGCTTGGCGTAGAAGAAGTCGCCGTCGACCCCGTCGGGCATGCGCTTGAGCGTCAGCGGCCGGTCGCGCAGGAAGGGCAGGATGCGCTCGGCGACGTTGGCGTAGTAGGCGACGACGTCGCCCTTGGTGTACCCCTGGTCGGGCCAGAACGGCTTGTCCAGGTTGGTCAGGCGCACCTGGACGCCGTCCGCGGTGACGCGCCAGGCGTCGGCGCCCGCGACGGCGGGGAGGGGACGGGGGAAGTCCACGGTCGTCGGCACGTCCGCCATGGCGTCAATCCTGCCCGATGGGCCAGGCCTCCGCCCTCGGCCGGCGCGTGTCGCGCTCGCGCGGGTTGACCAACAGTGAGACCATGGGGCGGGCACAGGGAGGTCGAACGCCGATGCGAACGTTGTGGAAGGGCGCGCTGTCCTTCGGGTTGGTCACGGTCCCGGTCAGGCTTTACCCGGCGACGCTCGACAAGTCGCCGTCGTTCCACCAGCTGCGGGCGTCCGACCACAGCCGGATCGGCTACCAGCGCGTGGCGAAGTCCGACGGCGAGAAGGTCGAGTACGACGAGATCGTCAAGGGCTACGAGTACGAGCGCGACCGCTACGTCGTGTTCGACCGCGACGAGCTCGACGCGCTCAAGCCCTCGTCGAGCCGCACCGTGGAGATCCAACAGTTCGTGCCCCTGGAGCAGATCGACCCCGTGTACTTCCAGCGCTCCTACTACCTGGCTCCCGAGCCGACCGGCGCGAAGGCCTACGGGTTGCTGGTCGAGGCGATGCGCGACCGCAACGCCGTGGCGATCTGCAAGATCTCGCTGCGCGACCGGGAGCACCTCGCGACGCTGCGACTGCGCGGCGAGCTGCTGGTGCTCGAGACGATGCACTGGCCCGACGAGATCCAGGAGGTCTCCCTGTCCGACCTCGACGTCGAGGAGATCCCCCAGCCGCGCGACCAGGAGGTCGCCATGGCCAGGACGCTGATCGAGAGCCTGACCGAGGACTTCGACCCCTCCGCCTACACCGACGAGTACCGCCAGAAGGTCCAGGAGGCGGTGGTCGCCAAGGTCGAGGGCCACGAGGTGACGGTCGCA
>JAHWKQ010000003.1 GCA_019347785.1 Actinomycetota bacterium | reverse complement strand
CTCGGCGCTGACGCTCGGCGGGGCCGCCGACACGGGCGCCGCGGGCGCCGCGGTGACGGCGAGGGCGACGAGCAGCGCGAGCGCGGCCGGCAGGCGCCGCGCCCGCCCCGGCGTCACGCGCCGTGCACGAGGTTGCGCAGCGCCCTGGTCAGCAGCGCCCTGGTCAGCTGGCCGCTCAACGTGACGAGGTCCTCCAACTGTGTCGTCGCGTCGACCCGGGAGCCGGAGCTGCGCTGACGCAGCAGCGGCGTCACGAGCTGCTCGAACAGTGCCATCTGCCGGTCGGTGAACTGGCCGAACATGCGCAGGTGCCGGGGCTCCAGGCCCCGCTCGAGCATGCCGTGCACGGCCTTGGCCGCGACGAGCTCGTCGCCGTCGAACGAGTCGAGGTCCTGGCCCCGGCGGCCGACCAGGCCGAAGTCGCGCAGCTCGCGGACCTGGCCCGGCTCCAGGCCCGTGGCGTCACAGAACTCGCGCAGCGACAGCGACACCCGTTCGGCCGGCTGCGCCAGGCTGAAGCGCTCGCGGCCGGCCAGCGCCTGGTCCAGCACGCGGGCGACCTCCGTGCCGCGGTCGGTGGCGGTCGCGATCTCGCGCCCGTCGACGACGGTCGTCACCGACACAGCGTCGGGGGCCGCCTCGGGGGCGGGCGCCGGCGTCCGGGGCTCGAGCCGCTCCCCGGCGTCGAGGCGCTCGAGCTGGCTGCGGATCACCTTCAGCGGCAGGTAATGGTCCCGCTGGGCGGTCAGGACGAAGCGCAGCCGCTCGACGTCGTCGTCACTGAATTTGCGGTAACCGGAGTCGGTCCGCTCCGGCTGGATCAGGCCCTCGCTCTCCAGGAACCGGATCTTGGAGATGGTGAGGTCCTCGAAGTCCGGCTTCAGCTGGTTGAGAACCTCGCCGATCGTATAACCCACGACTGTTGCCACGGCCCCTCGCTTGTGTGCGGTGCGTTCAGTTCGACGGCTCGGCGACGAAGGCGACGAGTTTGAATTTGCCGACCTGCACCTCGTCGCCGGTCGACAGCAGCTGGTCCTCGGTCCTGACCCCGTTGACATAGGTGCCGTTGAGGCTGCCGACGTCGTGGACCCAGTACCGCTCCACGTCCCGGCGGAACTCGGCGTGGCGCCGGGACACGGTGATGTCGTCCAGGAAGATGTCGCTGTCCGGATGCCGCCCCACCGTGACGAGGTCCCGGTCGAGCAGGAAGCGTGCGCCCTTGTTTGGACCGCGGACCCCCACCAGCAGTGCGGTTCCCGCCTCGAGGTCGCCGACGACGACCCCCTCCCGGCCGGCGATGTCGGCCGGGGCGACCTCGACGTGCTCCTCCATCTCGTCGGCGCGCAGCGAGCCCGTGGTCGCGTCGCCCGCCCGCACGAGGGCGTGGCCGCAGTGGGCGCAGAAGTTCGACTCCGGCGGGCTCTCACTCCCGCAGTGGGTGCAGTAGATCGCGTTCACCACGGCGTTCGCAGTCCCATCCAGATCGCGCGAGCCAGGTGCGGGACGGGACTCTAGCAGAGCTTTACCCCCAGGGGCAGGACGATTCCGACGTCTCGGGCGCTCTGTCAGCCCTCCTGCTCCTCCTCCTCGGTCAGCCGCGCGTACTCCTCCGCGCTCAGCAGGCTGTCCACGTCGCCGAGCGCGTCGGGCTCGATGACGACCATCCAGCCGTCCCCGTACGGGTCGGAGTTGACCAGCTCCGGGGACGACTCGAGCGACTCGTTTCGCTCCACGATCGTGCCCGTGACCGGCGCGTACAGATCCGACACGCTCTTGGTCGACTCGACCTCGCCGAACGGCTGGCCCTGCTCCACCCGGGTGCCGGTGGCGGGCAGGTCGACGTAGACGACGTCGCCGAGCGCGTCCTGGGCGTAGGACGTGATGCCGACCGTGACGCGCCCCTGGTCCGAGCGCGCCCACTCGTGCTCCTCGGTGTACCTGAGATCCTGCGGGTCCACCTTGGCCTCCCTACTGGCGTGCCCGCGCCCCGTCCCCGGGGCACGCTGCCTCTCGTGTCACCCGCCCGCCGGCGCGGGCGGTGCGGCATGCTACTCGCTCCCGGGCTCGACGGGCCTGCCGTGGACGAAGCGCTGCGGACGGGCCCGAGCCGGGATCACCACCTCGGCCAGCTGCTCCACGAGCGCATCGACCCGCGGCCGGGACTCCAGGGTGTCCAGGGCACCGCCGGGGATCGCCAGTGCGTCGGCCATCGTCGCCGCCGACCCCACCGCCTCGATCCGGTACGGGGTGGTCAGCGCCCGGCCGTCGACGAACAGCCGTCCGTCGCGGGTGGTGAACGCCGACGACGCGACGAGGCGGGCCCCGGAGACCGCGATCGCCTCCGCGCCGGCGTCGCGCAACTCCTGGACGGTATCGACGAGCTGGTCCTGGGTGACCCGCCCGTACGGGTCCCTCACGGTCACCCGGACGCCCTGCCCGCGAACCGCGACGGTGCCGGCCAGCACCTGAAGCGTCGCCAGGCGCTCGCGCAGGCTGCGCAGCGCCAGCCGCTCCTGGGCGGCGCTGCTGCGGAAGGCCTGCAGCTGCAGCCGCAGACGGGCGATCTCGGTCTGCAGCCGGTCGGACTGTGTGGACAGGTTGGCCAGGATGCGCGCGAGGTCTTCCTCGCGCTCGGCCTCCAGGCGATCGCCCAGGCCGTCGCCACCGAGGCCCTGCACGACGAGCAGGAAGCCGAGCAGCGCGGCGGCCAACGCGAGCGCCACCCGTGTCACCGGCGACCGGCCCGGGCCGCGCGGGCCGGCCGGGACCGCCCCGACCGGAGCCCCGACGTCGGGGCGGACGGCGTTCTGCTCACGCATCGCGTCAGGCCTGGAACAGATGACGGCGCACTGCCGCGAGGTTCTGGAACATGCGAACCCCGAAGACCACGACGACGGCGGTGGTCAGGTCCGCGCCCACGCCCAGGCTGTCGCCCAGGTACACGAGGAAGACCGCCAGCAGCACGTTCGTGAAGAAGGAGACCAGGAACACGCGCTCGATGAACGTCCCGTCCAGCCGGGCGCGCACCGCCCCGAAGACGGCGTCCAGGGCGGCGATGACCGCCACGGACAGATACGGCTGCAGGCTGACCGGCACCGTGGGCTGCAACAGCAGACCGGCCACGGCGCCCAGGATCAGCGCGAGGAACGGAATCATGGGCCGAGCCCGGCGACCTCGGCCCTGCGCAACCGCACGCTGCCGGTGTAGGCGGGCAGCCGCAGCTCCTGCGTGGGCTCCAGCCCGTAGCCCAGGCCGTAGACCTCCGTCCAGTCCGCGAAGTCGCGGGCGAACGGGGACTGCTTCACACCGGCGGCGAGCGCGTCGGGGTCGCCGACCGCCTCGACCACGTACGGTGACGCCAGGATCCGGTAGTTCACGAGGACGGCGGCGCCGGCGTTGCGGATGGCGGTCGTGGCGATCACCCGCTGGCCGTTGACGGCCAGCGCCTCCGCGCCGGCGGCGAACAGCGTGTTCACCGCGGCCTGGAGGTCCGCGTCCTGGATGCGGCACAGCTCGGTGTTGGCGGCCGTGCAGCTGCCCTCCTCGGCGTCGGACAGCGTGAGGACCGCTCCCGGCCCGGTCAGCGCCGTGAGCCCCGCGGCAACCTCCAGACGCTCGACGATCCGCTGCAGGCGGGGTACCCCGGCGGCCGACTCCTGGACGCGCTCCAGCCGCTCGCGCAGCCGCTCAAGCTGCGCGCCCAGCTTGCGGGTGCGGGCCTGGCGCAGCCCGACGAGGTCGATCAGGGACTCCTTGCGGGCGCTCTGGGCCTGGGCGATGTCGCGCGCGGCGCTCAGCCCGGCGGTCAGGGCGAAGCCGACGAGCAGCGCGCCGGCGGTGGTCAGGGCCCGGACGGCGGGACCGGGCCGGGGACGGTACCACGGGCGCGGGGGGCCACCCCGGTAGTCGTCGGCCGGCTCACCCCGCAGGCCCAGAGCCTCGGCGGGGTCCGGCACGGTCACCTGCTCTCGCCCGGTCGGGGCGTCCAGACGTCCACGTCCCCCCGCATCGCTCTCCATGGCGCAGCATGCGGAGCGTAGCATCGCGGTGGTCGCCGGAGCCGGCCGGCGGTCACCCCGAGCGCACCTTGAGGGCCTGCCGCGCGTAACGGATGCCCGCAACGTAGTACGCCGTCACGCCGACCCCCGTCAGGACCCACGCGGCGACCGCGGCCGTCCCCGCGCCCGGCCACTGCGCGTGACCGAGCAGGAACGCGGGAAGCCCCGCCAGCAGGCACGCGGTGGCGAACTTCCCGGTGCGGTTGACCGCCATGAGCGGTCTGCCGTGGAACACCACCGCCGCACCCGCCAGCAGCACCGTGTCGCGGCCCACGACCAGCAGCGCGAGCCACCACGGCACCAGCCCCGCGGCCAGCAGGCAGACCGCCGCCGTGGCCAGCAGCAGCCGGTCGATGAACGGGTCCAGAAGCCGACCGATCCGGGTCACCTGGTCGAAGCGCCGGGCGACGTAGCCATCGACCCAGTCGGTCGCGGCGACCGCCGCCAGCACCCAGAACGCGCGCAGGTAGTGGCCCGGTCCCACCACCAGCCAGGCGAAGACCGGCAGGCCCAGGAGGCGGAGGGCGGTGATGGCGTTGGCGGCCGTCAGGACGCCGTCGTGTACGCGGGCCGGCTCGCGTCCACGCGACCCGGCGTCGAACAGCCGCACGGGCGCTCCTTGCTCCTGGGACCGCAGCGTACTGCCGCGCCGCCTTGGCCTCAGCCGGAGCCGGGGAGTACCGTGGGCGGCGCCGACGGGACGTGGCCCAGCTTGGTCCAAGGCGCCGGTCTGGGGGACCGGAGATCCCGGGTTCAAATCCCGGCGTCCCGACCACAGAAGCGCAGGTCAAGGGCCGCTTCCTCCGTAGCGGCCTCTCCCTGGCCCGGAGCATGCTCACAGAAAGCTCACGGAATCCTGGCGACGGGTTCGTCGTGGCCATCATGGCCGCGCCTCCTCCCGCTCGTCGCGCTCGCGGTCGATGAGCGCCGCCACCCGCGCCGCGGCGTCCTCCTGCATCGCCGGGACGGCGTGACTGTAGGTGTCGAGCGTGATCGCGATCGAGCTGTGGCCCAGACGCTCCTGCACCACCTTCGGGTGGACGCCGGCGCGCAGCATGAGCGTCGCGTGAGTGTGACGCAGCCCGTGCAGCTTGATGTAGGGCAGGCCGGCGGCGGTGCAGCGCTCACGGAACATCTGGGTCAGCCGATCGGGATGCAGCGGGCGTCCGTCGGCCAGGCAGAAGACCAGTTCGTGATCCTGGTAGGCGGGCCCGATCCTCAGCCGGATCCCCTAGCTGGGCCTTGCGGTGCTCGCGCAGCACCTCGACCGTGCGGGCGTCGATCGAGACCAGCCGGCGGCTCCGCCGCGTCTTCGTAGGCCCGGCCGCGACCGTACCGGCACCCTTGGCCCGCTGCCGCACCACCGTGATGGGACCAGCGTCGAGGTCGACGTCACGCCACCGCAGTCCCGCCAGCTCTCCACGCCGGAGCCCGGTCGTGGCCGCCAGACGCCACAGCCCCGCGTGGTGGTCGTCCGCCACGTGGCCGAGGAAGGCGCGGAGCTGCTCGACGGACCACGTGGGCATCTCCGGGGACTCGGGCTGGCGGTGGGCCCGTTCGGCGGGATTCGCGAGCAGCAGCTGGTCCGCGACGGCGTCGCCGAGCGCCCCGAGCGCGTCCGGTGCACGTTGTGGACCGTCTTGGCCGACAGCGCTCCCCCGCCGCGCCTCCGGCCGGCCTTGCGCAGCTGGGCGTATAGCGCCTTGACCTTCGTCGGCGTCAGCGCCTGGAGCGGCACGTCACCGATCCGTGGAGCGATGTACGCCCGGACGTGCACCGCGCAGACGGCGTACGCGCCGGGTGGTCGTCGCAACACCTCACTGGTGAGGAGTTGCGATGGGAGCAGGCAGACGGACAGCGGCTGATCGTGGTGGGCGTCCTGCGATGCGTTCGCCCGGGCGTCCACCGGTGGCCCCCCCGAACTCGACCACCTCCTCGTCGAGCGCCTGGGGGTGCGCGAAGACGTCGTCAAGTACGCCGGCCGCCGTGGAGCCTGATCAGCCGTGGCAACACCCTCGCGGCCGACGCCCTCAAGGCTTCTCTCGGCGGCTGTCTGGGGCGCAGCCGGCGCCTCCCTGCCTGGATCCTTGCGGGAGGCTCCATCCCGCTGTCTTCATCCTCGGCGTCGCAGAACGTCTGACTGCGTTCGCGATCAGCCGTCGCAGGGGCGAGCGACCTCCCCCGTGCTGGTGGGTGTGACCGCCGTTCCATTCGCCAGCTCGTAGCAGGACCGTCCGCACGAACACCGACGCCATCCCTGCGCAAGGGCCGCGGTCGGGATCATCAGCGAGGTCGTCCGGCGCGCCTTCGGGCGGCAGCGGACCAATGCCGGCTACGGGACCGCACCGTCGCCGGGAACCGCACCGACGACCCGACCGACCCACCCGTTGCCCTCTGCACTCACCAGGTTCCAGCAGCCGGGTGGCTGCGCGATCGGATCAGCCACACCGATCAGCGCCAGCAGGGTTTGATTGACAGCGTCATGCGCCACGAACACGAGCGGACCGCTCAGCTGCATGGTCCATTCCTCAAAGGCGGCCCGGACCCTGCCTGCCAGGCGGCTGGTAGGCTCAATGTGAGGGGTCTCGTTGAGACTGCCGTAGCGGCCGACGACGTCATCCTCCGGGCGACCGCTCCAACGGCCATAGTCGCGGTCGACAAGGCGGACGTCCTCACGCAACGGCGCGCCCGCTGCGTCCGCGATACACCGAGCGGTCTCGCAGGCACGCCCAAGCGGGCTGGTGACCACCAACTGCAGTGGCACGGCTGCGAACAGCTCACCGAGGCGTGCCGCCTGGAGCCGGCCAACGTCGTCGAGGGGTACGTCCAGACGACCGCGCAGCGCGCCACGGGCGTTCAGCGTGGTGCGTCCGTGGCGCACAAGGTAAAGGTCAGGGGTGGGCACCACAGTCTCCGACATGAACGATCGGGGCCTCGACAGGCTAACCTTCCCGCACAGGTCGGGACGACCGACCGGCGCAACCGCTCTTGCCACGAGTCCACGCTGTCGAGCAGAACGCCGAATCGGGCTCGGGGCGGTGGCCTCATCACGGCGGCTGACCACACCGCCGGACCAGGTTTCGATTCACTGATGGTCGACGAGGCCCACAGGCCGGCTCAGCGCCAGACGAACCAGACGTAGCACGCGTAGCCGGCCACGAGCGCGATGCCGAGAGGTCTGCCGATCCGTCCGTGTCCCCGGGCCGCGGCCGCGATCGCGGCGGGCAGGAGGGCGGCGGTGGTCGCCGCGGGAGACAAGCCGGCGACGTGCAGGGGTTGGGCCGCGGCAGCCGCGCCGAGGGTGACGGTGGCGTTGTAGATGACCGACCCGACGATGCCCGCCGCGGCGAGCTCGGGGATGCCCCGGCGCACGGCTGCCGGGATGAGCGCCACGAACTCGGAGGTCGTTGCGAGCGCCACCAGCGTCAGCCCCACCACGGACCCGGCGACGCCGAGCAGATCGATGACGCGTTCGGCTCCGAGCACGGCGACCCACCCGCCGGCGCCCATGAATGCGATTCCAACGACCGCCAACACGAGCCCTCTGGACGCGGGCGTCTGGTCGTCTGCGTCCTCCGGCACCTCGCTGAGCTCACCGATGGCTGGCAGCTCGCGCTCCCGCCACCAGAAGACCGCAACCAGCGCGAGGTAGACGACGACGAGAACGCCGCCCTCGGCCCGGCCGACCAGCCCGTCGGCCAGCGTCGCCCAGGCGGCGGCGCCGGCGCCCGCCGCCGCTGCGGCGTAGAGGGTGCCGCGGCGGGCGAGCGTCAGCGGAGTGACCAGCGCGAGTCCGCCCAGGATGAGGGTCAGCAGGGTGATGTTGGCGCCGATCGCGTCACCGGCGGCGACGCCCGGCTGGTCCCGCAGCGCCGCGACGACAGCAGTCACCAGCTCCTCGGGCTCGGCACCGGCCAAGAGCAGGCCCACCGCCAGGCGTGATACGCCCAGTCGACGCCCGGCAGAGGCGGCATGCTCGGCGAACAGCTCCGCCCCGACGGCCAGCAGCACGGCAGCGCCGACGAGCAGTCCCGCCGGGGTCACGAGTCCCACACGCGCTCCAATGGTGGATCGGCCATGCCGTTCGCTGGCCTCCGCTCCTACGTCGATCGGCCGTCGAGCAGGCGGCGCTCCGACGCCTGACAGGCTCGGACACCGCGGATCCCGTACTGGCGACAGCGGCGGCTTGAGCGTTCAGCAGCAGGGATCGACGGTATCGGCGTTCCAGTGCTCAAGGCCTTCCCGGAGGGCGACGTAGGCGACGCCGAGCCCGGCGAGCGGGTCGGCCCACCACCAGCCGAAGAGGGCGTTGAGGCCGAGGCCGGCGAGCAGGATCGCGGACAGCCACACGCACAGGGTTGTCTCGCTGGCGTCGGCCTCCAAGGCGCGGCTGCCCATTCGCTGGCCGACGCGTCGCTTGACGCCAGCCACCAGCGGCATCACCGCGAGCGACACAGCGAGCACGATGCCCGCCAGGCTTTCGTCGGGGCGTGACGCAAGTGATGAGTCCGGACCGAACGCTCGTCGAGCGTCATGAGCTGTACGGACTTGGCATCGGCTACGTCGACGCGCAGCTGCTCGCGGCCACCCGACTGACCCCTGACGCGAGACTTTGGACCAACGACCAGCGCTCGCCGCTGCCGCCTCACGTCTGGGCTGTGCCGCCGATCCGACGGTCCCCGCGGCCGAGGCCGGTGGCTCAGGGGCCGGTGGCACTGGGGGCGCGGCGCCGTCTGTAGGAGGGCAGGCGTGAGGCGAGTCTCAGCCCTGGCGGGCTCGGGTGATCTCGTGGGTCTCGTCCTCGAGCCAGGTGCGCAGGAGCACGCTGACCCAGGTGCGGTAGGGGCGCCAGCGGTCGCTGATGGCGCGCAGCGCGTCGTCGTCGATCTCGCCCGGCAGGCGGTAGGCCTCCCCGATGGCGCGTCGCAGGCGCCGTTCGTGGCTGGGCACGGTGTCGGGATCTCCCGCACCGCGCAGTAGGACCAGCTCGGCGGAGAACGGGCCGATCCCGGGCAGGGACCGCAGGTCGGCCAGCGCCTCCCGGCGAGGCATCGCACGCAGCCCCGGAGCGTCCAGCCGGCCTTCGAGCGCGGCGTCGGCGATGCCCCGCAGCCACTGCGGCTTGCGGGCCGCCAGACCCCGGATGCCCTCGAGTGACCGGCCGGCGTCGAGCAGCTCGGCGGGGCCGGGGAAGGCCGTGACCCTGCGGTCGGGGAACGCGACGGCTGTGCCGAGCCGGTCGGTGATACGGGCCTTGACGGCGGCGGCCTGGGGATGCGGATCCGCTGGCCGATCAGGGCCCAGCAGGCGGCCTCGTAGGGGGACCAGAAGGTGACCGGGCGCAGCCCGGGGTAGCGCCGCTGTAGTCGGTGCACGACCGGGTCGCGGTCCCCGACGCCGGCGAAGGCGTCGCCGTCGACGTCCAGCGACAGGATCCGCTCGACCTGGGCGCGTACGGCGTCGACATCGACCGCGGCCTCCGCGCGGGAAGGCCGGGCGGTGAAGACCTGGCCGTGCACCGTACCGTCGCTCGCCTGTCCCACCCGCGCCCCGACCGGCGCCCAAACTGCCCTCGACCGGGAAGGCGAGGCCCAGCCCGGATGCCCCCGTGGCGTCGTAGCCCGCCGGCGCGAATCCCTCGAGGAAGCGGATGCTCGCCCCCAGGGAGAAGGGTCCGGGTGGGGCCGGCGTGAAGGCGGGCGCGACCGCCCGGGAGGAGGTGGACGGCTCCGGCCGGGAGGATGACGCGGTCACTCGCAGCGGTCCCGCATCTCGATGATCCAGCGGCGCCGGTCCGCGACGAGGTAACGCGGCGTGCCCAGAGACATGTCAGGGTACCGCCGGGCGGGCGCGTCGATCGCGCGCAGCAGCGTTGGCGCGCGCTGTCCCGGGCTGCTGCCGACGCCGAGCCACTCGCCGAGAGCCTTCGCCGTGAGCCCGCCCTCGCGCTGGCTGAAGCCCCGGTTCGCCTTCACCACGATCCACACGATCGCCGCCGCGGCGGTCTCGGCGCGGCCCCGTCGTCGGAGGATGCCCGGCTGTGCAACAGCGACGTCACGGAGGAGCCGCCGGCACGCGGTGCGGTGCTCCACGTCGAGGAACTCCAGGCAGCAGGCGTCCACCAGGTCGGCGACCTCGGCCACCTTGCCGTGCACGTCCTCGGCAACTCCCGACAGATCGAGGGGCTCGTCGGGCAGCGGCGCGGCGTCGAGATCGCGCAGCGCGGCGTCGCCGACCGCCTCTCGGAGCAGGTCGCGCATCTGCTCCTCGTAGCTCGGGATGTCACCGAGGATCCATGGGGACAGGGCGCCCTCCTCGTCGAGCGCGCCCATCGCGGCGAGCAGCGCCGCGGGGCCCTGCGGCCGGGGCGAGTGGATGGCCCGCTGGTACTCGGGCTCCCACCGGTCGACCGCGGCCAGCGTCTCCTCGGTCAGCGAGGAGCGGATCCCCCGCTGGTCGTGGCTGAAGCGGATCAGACCGCGCAGCAGCCGCGGTGCGCGGCCGAGGAACCCGGCGTCGGCGACAACCTTGCGTGGCAGCCAGTCGGTGAGGAGGATCTCGACGGCGACAGGGCTCCAGCGCAGCGGGTCGCCCGGACCGTAGTCACAGCCGAACCACAGCAGTGAGTCGAAGAGCTCCCGGTCCTCCTCCTGGTAACCCCGCCCGAACCGCGAGGCGAAGAAGGCCTCTGTCAGCGCCCCGCGGTCCTCATCGCTCCACTCCGGCCGCGCATTGCCGCTCCCGCCCTCGGGCAGCTGGCGGACCACCCACTCGACGAGCGGTCGGGCGGCCGGCCAGGTGTCGGTCTGGAACGTGGGAAAGGTGATGGCGCCGTCTTCGATCGCCCCGGTGATCCGAGCCCGGGCGTCGGCGAGGCCGAGCTCGCCGAACACCACATCGGGATCCTCGCCCGCTGCGGAGCGGAACGACGCCATGGCCCGATCGGCCGGCTCGTGGAGCACGAAGCCGTCCTTTACGACCGTGCCGAGATTGTGGTCGATGTAGACGATGACGGTCATGTCGTGCCCGGTGCCGGTACGCACGGCGAGCACGACGTTGTCCCCGTCGCCCAGGACATGGCTCATCACCAGCGCACGGTCGACGCTGACAGGCGAGAGGCGCTGCAGCCAGGCCGGAAGCCCGTCGTCGCGCGCGGCGAGCTCACGGCGGATGCGCTGCACGACGAGCTCGTCACCGGACATCTCCGCCAGGACGGTCAACAGCGCCGTGGTCTCCGGGCACCGGATCTCGGCAAAGGAGCCGGCGAGCTCGGCGAGCGTCAACCCCGCCGGCGCCTCTCCGCGGGCGCGTGCGACGGGATCCTCCCCCCGGGGATCCACGGCGGCCAGCAGGCTGCTGGTGAGGTGCAGCAGCTCCTGCGGGTGCGGCCCGTGCAGCATGCGGTGCACGTCCGCCAGAAGCGAGGGCTCGCCCGCCCCATCCCGGGCAGGCCCGTCGGCAGGGCGCACGCGATGGGGCTGTGGCGCCCGCCTCGGCTTCCTGGGTCTTTTCTTCTTCGGCACGCGAACCTCCGATACGAGCCGGGCGTCGTCATCCGCCCACCGGCAGGACACGCTCCATGCCCTGCTCACGGTGGCCGGGCACATCGCACCAGAGCATGACCTCGTCCTCCCCGGTGAGGTCGACCGCGATGCTGGCCTTCTCGCCGGGGGCCAGCAGCGGGCTCGCGACACGGCCGTCCCCGCCGGAGACCACCAGGTTGTGGGCGGTGGCGCCCGCGTTCGTCACCGTCAGCCGCACGGGACGCTCAGAGAGCGCGGGCGCCGAGGTGGCGACCTCCCACTCCGTGAGGCCGACGCGAGCCTGGGTCGCGGCAGGGCCGGCGGCAGGCGTGGCCGTCGCGGCGCATCCGGCCACGGCGAGGAGCAGGACGAGCCGGAGCACGCGGGTCATCGCGGTTCTCCCTGGCCCAGCAGCCCCTCGGCGATCGGGACGCCGGGGTGATCAGGCGGCGCGACCGAGAGAAAGCGCCGGAGGGTCGACCGGGCGCCGGGGTCGGCTTGCTGCACCTGGGCGATCCCCAGCAGCAACAGCGCGTCCGGGTTCCCGGGGCTGGCGTCGAGCACGTCGGCCAGATGGGCGCGGGCCTCTTCCGGGTGCCCCGCCCGCAGCAGCCGGCCGATCAGGGCGAGCCGCGTCCGGGTGTCTCCCGGGTCCTGTGAGACCTCCGCGCGCAACCGGTCGAGCTCGCCGCTCGCGGCCGGGACGTCCTCCTGTCCCGGGAGGGTGCCCGTCGGGGAGGCGCCCTCTCCCCGCGGCGCCACGTTCGCGGCGAGCAGGCCGACCAGGGCCAGCAGGAACACGCTGGTCAGCCCCGCCCACCGCAGTCGGAGGGGCACGCGCCGCAGGGTCGTCGCGGGTCGGGGCGACCGAGCGGGGCGGGAACGACCATGCGATGGGCCATCCACCGTGCGCCGCTCGGCCTCGACGGCCCGAGCGGCCTCCGCGACGCGCCCCAGGGCGAGGGTGTGCGAGGCCGGCGATGCCATCCGGTCATGTCGCACGGCTTCGACCAGGGCGATCGCGGACTCGAGGCGCTCGCCGGCCCTGGTGTCCCCGGGCGCGAGCTCTCTGGACTCGTGGGCCGCCAGCACCTTCTCGGCCGTCAGGACATCCTCGGGGCTGACGGCCGGCCGCCCGCGCCGTCGACCGGCGAGGTGGACGGCCGCCGCCGCACAGGCGGTCACCGCGACGACCGGCAGCAGCCACACCAGCCACCCGAGCCCGGAGGGCGACGGCGACAACAGGACCCACTGTCCGTAGCGACCCACGAACCAGTCCCGGACCTGGTCGGGGGTGCGCCCCGCCGCGAGCTGCTCGGCGACGATCGAGCGCATCCCCTGTGCCATCTTCGACGGCGAGTCCGCGACCGACAGCCCCTGGCAGACAGGACAGCGCAGGGTGGCCGCGGTGGCCTCCACCCTCGCCTCGTGGCCCACGGGGGAAGCCGCCGTGGCCGCGCGCCACAGCCCCACCGCCGCAACCGCGAGCGTCAGCGCGACGAGGGCGGGAAGGGCACGGCGCCGGCTCATCGCCGCCCCAGCAGGGGGACGACGCGATCCATGATCCATTCCCTGGGGAGCTCCCCGACGCGCCGTGCCACAAGCTGGCCGTCGCGGTCGACGACGAAGGTCTCCGGGACACCAAAGGTGCCCCATTCGACGGCGTGCCGCCCCTGGGGGTCCAGCACGTTGGGGAAGTTCTCGCCACCCATCTCCTCCAGGAAGGCGGTGGCCTCCGCGACCGTGTCCTGGGTGTTGATGCCGACGATCTGCAGTCCGCGCGGCGACAGCCTGCGGTCGGCCTCGGCCAGCAGCGGGTACTCGCGCCGGCAGGGCTCGCACCAGGAGGCCCAGACGTTGACGAGCACGACCTCGCCACGGTGCTCGGCCAGGTCGAACCGGCCACCGCCCAGCGTCGGACCGGCAAGCGGCGGCGCCGGGCCGTCGAGCAGCACGGAGTCGACCACCGACGGGTCGCGACCGAACCCGGCGCCGAGGACGGTCGCGGTCAGGACCGCGGCGACGCCGACCGCGAGCGCCGACGCCCAGCGGGCCCGCCGGCCGTATCGGCCACCGGGTGCCGCGGCCGTCGCCCCGGCCGTCGTCATGTCCGGGCGCCTTCCATGGCGGTGGCCGTGGCCTCGGCCGGCCGTGGCTGGCTGCGCCGCGGGGGCCAGCCCGCCAACAGCGACCCGGCGAGCATCACCCCGCCGGCGACCCACAGCCACAGGACGGCCGGGTTGACGGCCAGCCGGATCGTGGCCTCGGTGCGCTCGTCGTTCACCGAGACCAGCACGAGGTAGGCGTCCTCGCGTGCGCGGGTCTCCACCGACGGTGTGCCGATGGCCTGCGTGGCCGCGGGATAGAAGCTGAGCGCGGGAGCATGGACCCCCAGGGGGCGGCCGCCCCTGGACAACGCCACGTGTGCGGTGATCGCCATGCGGCGGGGGGTCCGCTCCGGGCGGATCGCCGTCAGCCTCGCGGTGTAGTCGCCGACCGCGAAGGACTCGCCGAGGGACAGCCGCCGCTCGCGCTCCAGGCCGTAGCTCGACGACGCCGCGATCGCCACCGCGGCGAGCACCACCCCGGCATGGACGACCAGGCCCCCGTACAGCCGGCGGCGGCGCGCGACGGCGACCACCAGGGCCCGCCCCCAGCCCGCCCCCGTCGCGGCTCGAGCCAGGCCGGCGCCGTTGACCAACTGCCCCACGATCGTGGCGGCGACGAAGGCGGCCAGGCCGAACGTCAGCAGCGGCCCCAACCCGCGCAGCCCTCCCAGGCCCAGGACGCCGACCGTGGCCAGGCCGACCGAGGCGGGCACGGCCAGTCGCCGGCCGAGCGCGCGGGGGTCCGCCACTCCCCAAGGCACCAGCGGGCCCACCCCCATGAGCAGGATGAGCGTGAGCGCGAGCGGCACGGCCATCCGGTTGAAGTACGGGGCGCCGACGCTGACCCGCTGCCCGTTGAGGGCCTCGGCGGCGAGCGGGAAGACGGTGCCCAGCAGGACGGTGAACGCCAGTCCCACAAGGATGACGTTGTTCCCGAGGAACGCCGCCTCTCGTGACAGCGCGGAGTCGAGCGGCTCATCGGGTCCCAGACGGTCGGCACGCCAGATGAACAGCGCGCCCACGCCCAGGCCCGCGGCGACGAGGAAGCCCAGCAGGGCCGGCCCGATCGCCGACTGGGTGAAGGAGTGGACGCTGGCGATCACGCCGCTGCGGGTCAGGAACGTCCCGACGACGACGAGGAGGAAGGTGGACGCCGCCAGTGCCAGGTTCCACACGCGCAGGGTGGCCCGCCGCTCCTGCACCATCACCGAGTGCAGCAGCGCGGTGGCGGTGAACCACGGCAGGATGGAGGCGTTCTCGACCGGGTCCCAGGCCCAGTACCCGCCCCAGCCGAGCACCTCGTACGACCACCAGCCCCCGAGCAGGATGCCCGCGGTGAGGCAGGCCCACGCGAACAGCGTCCAGCGCCGGGCGACGAACAGCCAGCCACGGCCGGTCTGGCCCGTCACCAGCGCGGCGACCGCGTAGGCGAACGGCACCGTCAGCCCCACGTACCCGAGGTACAGCAGGGGCGGGTGCACACCCATCAACGGGTGGTCCTGCAGCAGCGGGTTCGGCCCCGGGCCGTCGGGCGGGACGGGCGAGACGACCTCGAACGCGTTGCCGGCGAAGAACGCCAGACCGAAGAAGAACACCCCGACGGCGCAGATGACCGCCATCGCCCACGGACGGAGCCCCGCCGCCCGCGGGTGGGTGACGCGCATCGCCAGCACGCCGTAGCCGGCCAGCACAAGCAGCCACAGCAACAGCGAGCCCTCCAGGCCCGCCCACAGGCTGATGACCGTGTAGTACAGCGGGACCGCGCGGCCGCCGTTCTCGGCCACGTACCGGACGCTGAAGTCATGCGCCACCAGGGCCCACACGAGCACCGCGCAGGCGGCCACGGCGCATGCCAGCACGCCCCAGGTCATCGCCCGCGCCCGGGACTCGGTCCGGTGGCCACGGGCGGCGAGGAGCCACCAGGTGGTCGCCGCCAGCGACGTCGTGAGCCCTCCGGCCAGCGCTGCCGTTCCCAGCAGGCTCCTCACGGCGTCGCCGCTCCCACCGCCGCGTCGGGAGGCCGGTAGGTCTCGCCGTCCGCGCCCTGGTACTCGTTGGAGTGCCGCACGACCAGGAGGTCGGAGCGGAACAGGCGGCGGCCGTCGAAGGTACCCTCGACGAGGGCCCCCTGGCCCTCCTGGAACACTCCGGGGGGGTCGCCGCGATGCAGGACCACCACCTCGGCGGCTCCGTCGGTGAGCACGAAGCGCACCGAGCCGGCGTCCTCCCGAACGGACCCGCGCTGCACCAGCCCGCCCAGGCGCACCCGCTGTGTGGTCGACCGAGGCCGGGCCGCCACCTCACTGGGGGTGCGGTAGTAGACGAGGCTGTCCTGCAGGCCTGAGGCGGCCAGCACACCCAGCGCCGCCACGCTGACCAGGCCCACCACCACCAGCCGCGTGCGGGGGCGCGCGGTCCGGGTCACCGTCGTTCCCGGAGGCCACGGGCGATCCACCAGGCGTAGCCGCTCCAGACCGCGGCCGTGAGCGCGTAGCCCGCCCAGACCCACGACCAGCCGGTGGTCATTCCCCGTCTCCCCGCACGACGGTCACCGACGGCACCGGCCTCGCTCCCACGCTCACCGGCGGGGGGGCCGCCCGCCGGGCCAGGACCCGCAGCCGGCGCAGGTAGAGCCACCCGGCGCCGAGCGTGAAGGCGACGACCCCGGCGAGCAGTGCGACGAGCATCACCGGCTCGATCGCCGAGGCGGGGCCGGCCGGCCGGAGCACGGTGGGTGGCTGGTGCAGGGTGCGCCACCAGACGACCGAGAAGTGCACCAGGGGGACGTTCACGAACCCGGCCACTCCCACGACCGCCGCCCGGCGGGCGTTCACGTGGGCGTCCACGGCCAGGCCCCGGACCCCCAGGTAGCCGACGTAGACCAGCAGGAGCACCACAGTGGTCACCAGCCGCGGGTCCCACGTCCACCAGACGCCCCAGACCGGTCTGCCCCAGATGCTGCCCAGCATGATCGCCAGGCCCGTCAGCCCCACACCGAGCTCGGCGGCGGCCTGGGCGCGGCGGTCCCAGGCCAGGTCCCTGCGGACGAGGTAGGCCACGCTGCAGACGAGCACGGCCGCGAACGCCAGGTACGCGACCCAGGCCGCCGGGACATGGACGTACATCAGTCGCTGCGCCTGGCCCTGCACGGCGTCGGGCGGCGCGACCAGCAGACCGAGCACGACCAGCGCCGCAGCCGCCAGCGCAGCCAGGACACCGAGCACGCGTTCGACGGCCCCGCGGGACATCTATCCCTCCAGCAGGACCGGGAAGGCCGCCCACGCAACGGCCAACGTGATCAGGTCGTAGGCCACGAGCAGGGCGATCCAGGCGCCCGCATCGACGCCGGGAGTGGAGGCCTGCGTACCGGCCAGAAGCGCCGGCAGACCGGCCGGCAGGAGCAGCACGGCGAGCATCCCGCTCCGCCGCTGCGCCCCGATGATGGCTCCGAACAGCACGGTGACCCCCGCCAGCCCCAGTGCGCCCAGCCCGCCGCCGAGAGCCCCCATGGCGGTCGTCGACGCGTTGAACAACGCCGCCGTCAGCAGCGTCGCGACGGCCCAGGCCGCGGCCAGCCAAACCCACAGCGCGGCCACCTTGCCCCACAGCAGGGCGCTGGCCGGGGCCAGTCCGCGCAGCAGGTCCCAGCACCCCTCCTCCCGCTCCGCGGCCGCCACGCTGCGGGCCAGGGGCACGGCGGCGAAGACGACGACGAGCCAGGACACCCCCGGCGCCGCCGAGCGCAGCACGTCGGGACGGGGTCCCAGGCCCAGCCCGGCGAGGACAACCGTGGCCACGACGAAGGGCGCGACGACCGTGGCCGCCTCACGGGCGCCCGCCTCCAGCGCCATCTCCCGGAGCGCCACCCGGGTGGCCCGCGAGACCACACTCACCACGGGGCCGCCTGCAGGACGCCGTCGCGAAGGTGCACCCGTGAGTCGGCGACCTTTCCGAGGACACGGTCGTCATGCGTGGCGACCAGGACCGCGGCGCCGTCGCCAACCAACCGCGACAGCACCTCGCCGGCGAGCACGGACCCCTCGGCGTCCAGATGCGCGGTGGGCTCGTCCAGGCAGGCCAGCGCCGGACGGCACACCAGCGCCACCGCCAGCGTCACACGGGCCCGCTGCCCCGCGGACAGCTCCCGGACCCGCCGGTCGGCGATGTCGCTCAGACCGAGCAGGGCAAGCGCCTCCTCGACCGAGCCGGGGCTGTCGCGCATGCCCCCGACGAACCGGATGGCCTGTCTGGGCGTCTGGAAGGCCCGGGCGCCGTCACCCGAGCGCAGGTAGACCGCCATGCCGGGGACCCGGCGGCTGCCTGTCGTCGGTCTCGTCACCCCCGCCGCCACACGCAGCAGCGAGGTCTTGCCCGAACCGTTCGCGCCGGTCACCAGGCAGACAGTCCCCGGGGACATGCGCAGCGTGAGCGGCGCCAGCGCCACGGTCGGCCCGAAACAGCAGGACACGCACTCGAGCGACAGCGACATCGCGCCGTCAGCGGACACGCTGCGGGCCTCCGAAATGCCCCGTCGGAGTGTCGTACGACGTGTCGTAGTCATTCGGGGTCAGCCTATCGCCCCGCATCGAGCCGGGCACACGCCCGGCCGGCCGGCGGAGCAGCGCGCCCCACGGTCGGGCTCAGGCGAGCTCCGCTCACCCGGGACGCCCCCGCGCGATCTCCAGCAGCCGGTCCATGAAGCCGTCCGCCAGCCGGTAGTAGACCAGCCGCCCCGCCCTGCGGGTGCGGACCGCTCCGGCCGTGCGCAGGATGCGCAACGCATAGGACACCGACGACTCCGGGACCTCCAGGCTGAGCGCGATGTCGCCCACGCACAGCTCGTCGGTGGCGTTGAGCGCGTAGAGCACCCGGGTGCGGACAGGGTCGCCGAGCAGCCGGAACAGCTCCGCCAGTCGCTCGCCCTCGGCCGTGTCGATGACGCGGCGGCGCGCAGCCGCGACCCGCTCGGGATCGACCGGGTGCGCGTGTGCCCCCTCCGGCGTCACGACACGACCACTACGGCAGCAGCAGGGCCCGGGAGAAGGCTGCCAACGCGGGCTCGGCGGCCAGTCCGGCCACCACCACGCCGGTGGCCGCCGCCAGCGTCGGCACGGACGCCCAGCGCCCGAGGACGGGGACGGGGTCGGGCGCCGTGTCGAAGTAGACGGGGCCGAGCACGCGCAGATAGTAGAAGAGCGACACGACCGTGTTGGCGATCGCCAGGGCCGCGAGCCACGCGTAGCCGGCGGCGATGGCCGCGCCGAACAGCGCGAGCTTACCCGTGAACCCGGCCAGCGGCGGGATGCCGACCAGGGACAGGAAGCTGATGATCAGCGCCGCGGCCAGCGCGGGGCGCCGGCGGGCCAGCCCCGCGTACGCGTCCAGCTCCGTGCGTCCGCGCAGCTCGGTGACGACGCCGAACGCGGCGAGGTTGGCCAACGCGTAGGCGGCCAGGAAGAACAGCAGGGCCGGCAGCGCGAGCGGGCTGCGGCCGACCGCGACCACCGCCATGAGGGCGTACCCGGACTGCGAGACCGACGACCACCCCAGCAGGCGCCGGAGGTCGGACTGCCACAGGGCGGCGAGATTGCCCAGGGTCATGGTGGCCGCGGCCAGCACCGCGGCCAGCGGGCGCCAGCCGACGACGTCGGGCGGCAGGACGCTCAGGATCCGGGCGAAGGCGATCAGCGCGGCGACCTTGGGCACGACGGTGAGGAACGCCGCCGAGGGGGCGGGCGCGCCCTGGGCGACGTCGGGCATCCAGGCGTGGGCGGGCACGGCCCCCAGCTTGAACGCCAGCCCCACGGCGACCAGCCCGGTGGCGGCGACGAGGGCGACCGGGTCCGCGCCCCGGCCCAGCTCGGCCTGCGTCGCCTCGTACAGCGTCGAGCCGGTCAGCCCGAACAGCAGCACGACGCCGTACAGGAGCAGGGCATTGGTGAACCCGCCGATCAGAAAGAACTTCATGCCCGCCTCGACCGACAGCGCGGAGCGGCGGTGGAAGGCCGCGAGGACGTAGCCGGTGACCGACGACAGCAGCACTCCGGCGACGAGCTGCATGGTGTCCGCCGCCCCGGCCATGAGCGCGGCCCCCAGCGTGGCCAGCAGCAGGAGGACGTAATAGTCGCCGTGTCGCGGGTCGGTGCGGAACCACTCCGGGGACAGGCCCACGCAGGCCGCCGCGGCCAGGAGCACGACCAGCTTGCCCCACAGCGCCGCGCCGTCCAGCGCCCAGGTCCCGAAGAACGTCAGGGCCGGGGCGTCGCCCAGGAGACGGGCGGTGGCGCCGGTCGCGGCGGCGATCGTCAGCAGGGCGAGCACGGCCCCGGCCCACTGCAGGCGGCGGGGGGCGGCCAACGCGAACACCAACGTCACGGCGGCCCCGAGGATCAGGACGATCTCGGGCGTGACGTCGCCGACCGGCATGCTCACGGGGCCTCCACGAGCAGTGCGCCGGCGCTGGCGATCACGTCCAGCAGCCAGCGGGGGTAGACGCCGATGATGACGACGAAGGCCAGCATCCCGGCCAGGGCGGCGGCCTCGGCCGGCGCCAGGTCGCGGAAGCCCGACCAGCGTGCGGGCAGCTCGCCCAGGAACAGCTTCTGCAGCAGCTGCAGGAACAGCGCCGCGGTGACGAGCACGCCCAGCAGCGCCAACCCGGCGAGCACCGGGTAGACGGCGAACGCGCCGACGAAGATCTGGAACTCCGCCACGAACCCGGCCAGCCCCGGCAGCCCGAGGCTGGCGAAGGCCGCCACCACGGTGGCGCCGGTCAGCGAGGGCGCCTCGGAGGCCAGACCGCCGTACGCGTCGAGGTCGTACTCATGGCCCCGCTGCCAGAACGACCCGCAGATCAGGAACAGCGCGCCGGTGATGAGCCCGTGGGCGACCATCTCGACGGTGGCGCCGGCGATCGCGAACCCGCGGGCCGCCTCCTCGCCCGACAGCAGCGCCCCGGCCGCGGCGACGCCCAGGACCGTGTAGCCCATGTGGTTGACGGAGGTGTAGGCGATCCGCCGCTTCAGGTTGGCCTGGCCCAGCGCGACCAGCGCCCCGTACAGGATGCTGACGACGGCGACCACGGCCAGCACGCCCGCGTACCGCTGGAAGGTCTCGCGCATCATCGCGAAGGGCAGGCGGATGAGCCCGTAGGTGCCCATCTTCAGCAGCACGCCGGCGAGGATGGCCGACGCCGGCGCCGGCGCGTCGACGTGGGCGGGCGGCAGCCATGTGTGCACCGGCACGAGCGGGGTCTTGACGCCCAGCCCCACGACCAGGCCCAGCAGCACCAGCCCGGCCCGGGCCCCCTCCCCGGCCAGCGGCTGCTGCCGGATGATCGTGGCCATGTCGAACGTCAAGGGGTCGGTCGCCAGGTACAGCGCCAGGATGGCCAGCAGCATGGTCAACGACCCGGCGAAGGTGAACAGGAAGAACTTCAGCGCCGCGGCCCGGGCCTGCCCGTGGCCCCACTCGCCGATCAGGAAGTACATGCCGACCAGGCTCAGGTCGAAGAAGACGTAGAACAGCAGCAGGTCCAGCGCCAGGAACAGCCCGAGCGAGACGCATTCGAGGAACAGCAGCCAGGCGTAGTACTGGCGCGGCCGGTCCTTGGTGTCCACCGGGTAGGCCACCGAGGCGATGAACACCAGCGCCGTGACGGCGGCGAGCGGGAGCGCGATGCCGTCCACGCCGACGCGGTAGCCGACACCCAGGGTGGGGATCCAGGCCGCCTCCTCGACGAGTTGGAACAGCGCCGTGCCGCCGGTGTCGAACCGCAGCCACGCGGCCACCATCAAGGCCAGCGGGACCGCCGTGACCGCGATCGCGAACACGCGCGCGGTCGTCTCCCGCCAGCCGCGCCCGACGGCGAGCGCGACGGCCCCGGCCAGGGGCACGAAGATGGCGGCGGTGAGCATGCGCCTCTACCTCCAGATCGCCGTCGCGGCGACGAGCGCGACGAGGCCGCACGCGACGAGCACGTAGTAGTGATGGGTCATGCCGGTCTGCAGGCGGCGGCTGTCGCGCGCGGTCGCGGCGATGCCCCCGGCGAGCCCGCGCACGAGACCGTCGAACCCCAGCTCGCCGGCGGTGGACAGCAGGCGCGACACGGCGGAGGCCAGCCTCGCCGTGCCGCGGACGCCGGCGTCGACGACACGGTCGTCGGCGCGAGCCAGCCCGGCCGACACCACCCCGCCGAGGCCGGCCGCCCCGCGCACGCCGGCGTCCACGACGCGGTCGTCGAAGCGGGCGAGCGCTGCGCACAGGCCCAGGGTCGGCCCGACGACGGCGGCCCTGGCCAGCACCGGGAGGCCCAGCCAGTCGGCGACCCCGGCGGACCGGGGCGACAACCCCAGTGTCGCCAGGCGCTCGCCCCGGTCGGCGTTGACCGCGGCGTACACGCCGGCCCCGACCAGGGCCAGGGAGGCGACGAGCTCCCACGTCGCGCCGGTCGGCAGCTCCTCGCCCAGCAGGTGGGAGGCCAGTTCGTGGCCGCCGGGCAGCCACAACGCGCCGAGGCCGGCGACGGCCAGTGCCAGGACCCCGAGTGCCCACGGTTCGACCGCGCCGCGGGTGGGGCCGTGGTCGCGCGCGTCACCGGGCATCGGCCCATAGGCCAGCAACTGGAAGCGCGCGGCATAGAAGGCCGACAGCCCGCCGGCGGCGACGACGAGCATCCCCAGCCACGGCGCGTACTCGCCGGCCGCCGCGAGGACGACCTCCTTGGTCCACGCGCCCGACAGCGGCGGCACGCCGGCCAGGGCCAGGCTGCCCACCGCCGTGAGCGCGGCCACGACCGGCAGCCGGCTGCCCAGGCGCATGCGTCCCAGCAGCTCGCCGCCGCCGGCGGTGATCGCGACCCCGGCCGCCAGGAACAACAGGGACTTGAAGGCCGCATGGGTCACCAGGTGGGCGATCCCCGCGGCGGTCGACCCCGCGCCGACGGCCACGAACATGAGGCCGTAATGGGCCGACGTCGACGCGGCCAGCAGCTTCTTGGCATGCGGCTGCAGGCACGCCACGACCCCGCCCGCCAGCGCCGTGGCCAGGCCGAGCCCGACGACGACCGGCGCGAACCACGACACGAGATCGAGGAAGGAGTGCAGGCGGGCGAGGATGTACGCCCCCGCGGCGACCATGGTCGCCGCGTGCAGCAGGGCGGACACGGGCGTCGGGCCGCCCATCGCCGAGAACAGCCAGGGCGAGAACGGCACCTGCGCGGACTTCGCCGCGGCGGCCAGCACGACGCCGCCCACCGTCACGTGCAGCAGCGGGCCGTCGAGCCCTCCCAGGTCTGCGTAGCCCAGCGAGCCGGCGCCCGCGAAGGCGGACATCGCCGCCAGGAACAGGCCCAGGTCACCGAAGCGGGTCGTGTTGAAGGCGTGGGCCGCGGCACGCGGCCTGTCGGCCTGCCGCCACTCGTGCGCGATGAGGCCCCAGGAGACGGCGCCGACCAGCTCCCAGCCGATCAGCAGCGTCAACAGGTCCTCGGCGACGACGAGCAACTCCATCGCGCCGACGAACACGACGAGCAGGCCGACCAGACGGGCCAGCCCCCGCCGTCGCTCGTGGGCCGCCGCGTACACGACGATCGGGGCCGCGACGAGCGGCACGAGCAGAGCGACCACGCCGGCGACGTCGTCCACGCCCAGCAGCAGGGTCACGCCGGGGGCCCAGCCGTAGCCCGCCCCGGGGTGGGTCCACGCCGCCCAGGCCGCGATGCCGGCGGTGACCAGCAGGGCCAGGGCCCCCGCCGTGCCGAGCGTCAGACGCTCACGCCGTGGGGGACGCGTGCGCCAGATGGCCAGGCCCGCCGCCAGCGGCGTTAGGGGCAGCGCCCACAGCATCAGCGCTTCAGCTCGTCGAGCATGTCGGTCATGTCGACCTGGCGGGCCCGGTAGACGGCCACGACGACCGCGAAGCCGATCACCATCTCGACGGCCATGACGGCCATGGCCACGATCGTCAGCAGCTGACCCTTGGGCGTGCCGGCGGCGGCCAGGGCCCAGAAGGCCACGGCCGCGAGCATGACCCCGTTCAGCATCAGCTCCAGGCCCATCATGATCATGACGAACGACTGCTGCGACAGCGCCCCGTACACGCCCACGCCGACCAGCGCCGCCGAGACCACCAGCAGCGTCTGCAGCGTCACCGCGCGCCCCCCTCCCGCGGGACCATCGGTGGAGGCTCGGAGCCCTCGTCGGCCGCGCCGTAGCGGCCGCGTTGGCTGGACAGCGCGACCGCGCCGATCATCGTGGCCAGCAGCAGCACGCCGACCGACTCGAACACCAGCATGGAGTCGCCGAGCAGCTCCTCGCCCAGCCGCGCCACGACACCGACGGGCTCCGGGACCGGACGGTCGGGGAAGTCGGCGAGGACCCCCACGGCCGACAGACCGAGGAAGGCCGCGAAGCCGGCCACGGCGGACAGCCGGTTCTGGTGGACCATGACCATGGGGTTCAGCCCCGCCGGGTTCATCATGAACATCACCATGAACAGGGCCATGACCATCATCTCCAGAGCCATCATGAAGATGAGGGCGAAGCCCAGGTACTCGGCGGACAACAGCAGCATGATCGCCCCGACGTTGACCAGGGAGGCCAGCAGCAGGAAGGACGCGCGCACCATCGAGTCGGTGCGGAACACCCGGTAGCCGGTCCACACCGCCCCGACGGCGAAGACCCAGAAGGCCAGGTCGACGAGGAACGCGCTCATGGCAGCGCCTCCAGCCCGGCGACGAGCAGGTCGAGGAAGGCAAGGGGCAGAAGCAGTCCCCAGCCCACGGCCACGAACCGCTCGGGCGGGACCCGCCCCACCACGTGGCCGAGCCCCACGAGGATCACGAGCACGACCACGGTCTTCGTGAGCAGCCACAGGGGGCCGGGCAGCCACGGGCCGAGCGGGCCGCCGAGAAAGGCGGTCGCGCCCATCGCCGCGAAGGAGAACAGCATCGCGCAGCGGGCCAGCTGCCAGGACAGCCGCTGGCCACCGGAGGCCTCGGCGCTCGTGCCGCCGGCGAGGTCGGAGGAGTCGGCCAGGTCCAGGGGGCCCCAGAACGTCACGCCGAGGCTGACGACGAGGAACAGCGGCAGCCCCAGCGGCTGCCTGACGACGTTCCACAGCCCGTGCTGGGCGGCCACGATGTCGGTCAGCTGCAGCGACTCCGCCGGCAGGGCCGCGGCGATCAGCACGAACATGGACAACAGCTCGTAGGAAAGGGCCAGCGCGACGAAGCGGTAGGCGCCGACCAGCGGAAACAGCGAGTTCGGCGACCAGCCGTGCAGGAAGATCGCCACGATCGCCAGGGCCTCGGCCGCCCCCCAGACGACGATCCCGGTACGGAAGTCGGCGACCGCGAACGTGCTGGACAGGGGCACCACGGTGAGCGCTAGGGCGGCCAGCCCCCCGTACAGCGCCGGCGCCAGCGCCCAGGTGATGGGATCGGGGGCCTCGGTGCGGGTGCGCTCCTGACGCAGCAGCAGCGCGGCACGACGCCAGGGCGCCGCCACGCCCTCGCCGACCCTGACCCCTCCCCCGGCGACGGCCGTCGCCAGCAGCTCGTGGAGCGCCGCGACCGCGTAGGAGCCCACGGCCAGGGTGCCGACGACGACGAGGGCTCCCAGCCACCAGGGCGCGTGGGCCACCTGCATCAGCGCGCCTCCGCGGGCGTGGGCGCCGCCTCCCGCATGTCCAGGTCCAGGCTGGTGATCGTCGTGACCGCCTGCCCCCACTCCAGGCCCTCGAGCAGGCCGGGCAGCAGGTCGACCAGCACGCCGCTGGGCGTCCTGTCTCCGACCCGGCCGCCCCGCGGGCCCTCGACCCGGTCCGGCTCGGTCAGCCGGCCCCGGGCCCGGGCCCGTGCCGCCAGGCGCAGGGCCTGGTCGGCCTCGGCCAGCCGCTGGTCCAGGCGGGCCCGGGCGTCGCCGCCGGAATGGGTGACGGTCTCGAACCCCAGACCCGCGTAGGAGGGGTCGTCGCGGCGGGCGTCCGCCTC
>JAHWKQ010000115.1 GCA_019347785.1 Actinomycetota bacterium | reverse complement strand
CTTGCGCGATAGGTAAGGCTCACCTAAGTTGCCTGCCATGGCTCTGCGACCGCTCATCTCCCTCGCCCTGGCGCTCGCCCTCGCGCTGACCGCATGCGCCGGCGCCGACGACGGCGCCGACGTCCGCGAGATCGGCCCCACGGACGGCACCGGAACCGGCACAGCCACCGGGACGGGCACTGGGACCGGGACCGGCACCGGCACCGGTACCGCGCCAGCGGGCACGGAAGCGGCCTGCAACCCGGTCAACCCCGACCTGGAGGACCGGGCCACCAGCACCGTGGCGCTCTCGGCGCAGGACTACCGCTACGACCCGGCCGAGGTCGAGGTCGCCGCGGGCACGATCACCTTCGAGGTCGCCAACGACGGCACCGAGCCCCACGAGCTCGCGTTCCTGCCGGGCGGCGGGGAGGTTCCGTTCACCGCCGACGACGAGCCGGACGAGGAGGCGCTCGAGGAGGCCGGAGCCTTCGAGCTGGAGGCGTTCGGGCCCGGGCAGACCTGCTCGGCGACCTACGAGCTGGAGCCGGGCACCTACACGATGTTCTGCCTCGTGGAGAACGCCGAGGGCGTCACCCACTACCAGCTCGGCATGGAGGGGACCCTGGTCGTCTCATGAGCCTGCGCACGTGGGCGTGCGCGGCCGCCGGGATCGCCCTCGTCGCCGCGCTGGCGGGACTTGGGTCACGGGCCGCCTACGGCGCCCGCACGTCGGGAGACGAGCCCTACTACCTGCTCACCGCCCTGAGCCTGGGCACGGACGGTGACCTCGAGCTCGGTGACGAGATCGCCGACGACGCCTACCGGCCGTTCCACGAGATCCCGCTCGACCAGCAGTCGGCGCCGGTCGGCGGGCGGTTGCTGAGCCCGCACGACCCGCTCCTGGCGGTGCTACTGGCCCCCGCAATGGCGCTCGGTGGCTGGGTCGCGGCCAAGGCCGCGCTGGCTGTGCTCGCCGCGCTGCTGGCCGCCGGCACGGTGTGGTTGGCGGTCCGGCGCGGCGGTGTCACGCCGTGGGTGGCGGGCGTCGTGGTCGCCTCGTTCGCCGCCGGCGTGCCGCTGGCGCCCTACGGCACCCAGGTGTACCCCGAGGTCGCCGCGGCCCTGGCGACGGTCGTGGCCGTCGGGGCGGCGTCGGCGCCTCGGCCGGGGCGGCGCGGGCTGCTGGTCGCCGCCGCGGCGGTGGTCGCCCTGCCCTGGCTGGGTGTGAAGTACGTCCCCGTTGCGGCGGCCGTCATGGCGGTCGCGGCATGGCGTGCGTGGCGGGCGGGTGGCCGGCGCGCCGTCCTGGGCACCGCCGCGCTCCTCACCGCGGCCGGTGCCGTCTACCTGGCCGCGCACCAGGCGATCTGGGGCGGCTGGACGGTGTATGCCGCCGGGGACCACTTCACGGCCACCGGCGAGCTCTCCGTCGTCGGCACCGCGCCGGACTACCTGGGCCGCGCACGGCGGCTGGTCGGGCTGCTCGTCGACCGCGAGCACGGCCTCATCCCCTGGGCGCCGGCGTGGCTCGCGCTGCCCGCCGGCGTGGCGGCGGTTGCGGTGCGCAGTGCGACCCACGCTGCGCTGCGGCTGCCGCTGCTCGCCACGTTGGCGGCGGGGTGGCTCACCGCGGCCTTCGTCGCGCTGACGATGCACGGCTGGTGGGTGCCGGGCCGGCAGGTCGTCGTGGTGCTGCCCCTGGCGGTGGTGGGCGTCGCGGTGCTCGTCGAGCGCTGGCGCTGGCTGCTGGCACCGCTCGCTGCCGCCTCCGCCCTCGGCGCCACGAGCTGGCTGTGGCTCGCGCGCGAGGCTGCCAGCGGCGGACCCACGCTGATCGTGGACTTCGCCGAGACGTCGGCGCCCGGCTACCGGGCGCTGGCGGGCCTGTTCCCGGCGGGCCGGATGGGGGCGGCAGCCGACGACCGCGGCTTGGTGATCTGGGCGTTGCTGCTGGGCGGGCTCGCCGTGACGGCGTGGCTGGCGTCGCGTGCCGAGGCCGGCGTCCCAGCCGCCCGACTGCTCCGGCGGCTGCCGAGCGTCGCGATCGCCGCCGTCGTGGCCGTCACCACCGGTGCGCTGGTCGCCGGGCTCGTGCGGCTGGTCGACGGCCGGGAGGTGCTCGGCGCGCTCCACACCGCCGCCGGGCAGCCGCTGGCGCTCATGCTGGCGCTGGGCTCGTTCGCCGCGGCGTTCTGGGCGCGTGCGCTGGCGTGGACGCGGTTGCTGCCGGGCCTCGGCCTGGGCCAGGCGAGCGCGGCCATCCACGTCGCCCTGGGTGCCAACCACGTGCTGCCGTTGCGGTTGGGCGAGCCGCTGCGGATCGTCTCGGCCGTGCGCCGCTCGTCGGTGGGCTGGACCGAGGCGGCGGCCTCGACCGTGGCGCTGCGCAGCGCCGACGTGGTGGTGCTCCTCGTGCTCGGAGGGGTGGCCGGCCCGACGGTCCTGTGGGACCTCGTCGGCGCGTGGGCGCTGGGCGCGGCGGTGGTCGTGGCGGCGCTCGGGGCCGGCTTCGCGGTGCACCTGCGGCGCCGGACCGGCCGGCTGCCCGGCGCCCCGGTCCTGGCGTTGACCGGCGCGGCGTGGCTGCTGGAGGCGGTGCTGGTGTGGCAGTGCGCCCGCTGGTTCGGGCTCGACCTGGGCCCCGCCGAGGCGGTGGTGGTGCTGGCGGCGGCGGTGAGCGCGCAGCTGCTCGCGCTCACACCCGGGGGGATCGGCACCTACGAGGCCGCCGCCGCAGCGGCGCTCGCCGCCGTGGGCGTGCCGCTGACCACGGGCCTGGCGGTCGCGCTCACGGTCCACGCCACCAAGACCGCCTACAGCCTCGTCGCCGGTGCGCTGGCGGTGGTCATCCCCACGCCGGGCCTGCTGGGCCGCTGGCGGCTGCCTGCCACGTTGCCCGACGGGGGCGCAGCAATGGGCCGTCCCGCTGCAGCCGGCGCGGCGGAGCGGCACCGCCCCGTCGTGCTGTTTCTGCCAGCCCACGACGAGGAGGGCACCGTCGCCGACGTCGTCCGCCGGGCGCCGGCACAGGTCGGCGGCCACCCGGTCGAGGTGGTGGTCGTCGACGACGGCAGCCGCGACCGCACCGCCGTGCTCGCGCGTCACGCCGGCGCCCACGTCCTCGCCCACGACGCCAACCGCGGCCTCGGCGCCGCCGTCCGCAGCGGCCTGGCCTGGGCCGTCGAGCGAAAGGCGGCCGCCGTCGCCTTCTGCGACGCCGACGGCGAGTACGACCCCGCCCAACTCGACCGGCTCGTGCAGCCGATCCTCTGCGGACGGGCCGACTACGTGGTCGGCAGCCGCTTCGCCGGGGACGTCGAGCGGATGCACCCCCACCGCCGCCTCGGCAACATCGTCCTGACCGCGTGGCTGCGCTGGACCGTCCGCGCTGGGGTGACCGACGGCCAGTCCGGCTACCGCGCGCTGTCGCCGGCTGCCGCCAGCGCCGCGACGATCCCCCACGACTACAACTACGCCCAGGTCCTGACCGTCGACCTGCTCGGCAAGGGCTTCGCCTACGCCGAGGTCCCGATCACGTACGCGTTCCGCTCCAGCGGCGACTCGTTCGTGCGGCTCGGGCGCTACCTCCGCGCGGTCATCCCGGCCGTGTGGCGCCAGCTCAACCCTGCATGACGAGCGCTATGACCCGCATTGCTCCCCGCTCCGCTGAGGGCGTTCAGGCCACGCAGACCAGGATGTTCGCCCTCATCGTCCTTCTTTCTGTGCTCCTGCCTGCCTGCGGCGGTGTGCTGGCCGGTGGCCGTGACGCGGTCACGATCTACTCCGGTCGCGGGTCGAGCCTGATCGGCCCCCTGCTGGAGGAGTTCAGCGCAAGCACCGGCATCCCGATCGACGTCCGCTACGGGGGGTCGGCCGAGCTCGCCCTGCTCATCGCCCAGGAGGGCGACCGCACCCCCGCTGACGTCTTCTACAGCCAGTCGCCGGGGGCGGTGGGGTTCCTGGCCGGTGAGGGACGGCTGGCGCCCCTCGACCCTGGGGTGCTGGAGCTGGTCGACCAGCGGTTCCGCGACGACGGCGGCCTCTGGGTCGGGGTGAGCGGCCGGCAGCGCGTGCTGGTCTACAACACCGAGCTGGTCAGCGAGTTGCCCACGTCCGTCTTCGAGGTGGTCGAGGAGCCGTTCGCCGGCCGTGTCGCGGTGGCGCCGTCCAACGGGTCGTTCCAGGACTTCATCACCGCCATGAGGGTCACGCACGGCGACGAGGTGGCCGCGCGCTTCCTCCAGGCGCTCGCCACCACTGGCGCGCCCAGCTACGCCAACAACAACGCGATCGTCGAGGCCGTAGCCCGTGGCGAGGTGCCGATGGGCCTCGTCAACCACTACTACCTCCACCGCTTCCTGGCCGAGGATCCAGACTTGCCCGCCGCCAACCACCGCTTCGCCGGGGACGACATCGGCTCGCTGCTGATCGCTTCGTCGGTCAGCGTGCTGGAGGGCACCGACGAGCCCGAGGGGGCGCGCCGTCTCGTGGAGTACCTCCTGGACGCCGAGGCCCAGCAGTACTTCGCCGAGGAGACCTTCGAGTACCCCCTCGCGCTGGGCACCAGCCCCGTCGGCGACGTCCCGCCGCTCGACACGCTGGAGGTGCCCGCGTTCGACATCGACCGGCTCGGCGGCGGCTTGGAGCGCACCCTGGAGCTGATCCGTGACAGCGGCCTCGACGGCTGACGCCACGCGGCCGGCCGGCGTCGCACAGCCGCCTCCACGTGGTTCCCGCGCCCGGGGCGTGCTGCGGCTGGTCGCGTTGGCCGCCGCGCTGGTGTTCGCCGCACCGCTGGTGTTCCTCCTCCAGCAGGCCGTCACCTTCGGGCCGCCGGTGCTCGACGCGCTGCTCGACGCCTCGGCGCTCGGCCCCGCGCTGCGCAGCCTGCTGCTCGGCACCGCGGTGGCGGTGGTGACGGCGGTCATCGGCAGCGGGTGTGCCTGGCTGGTGACGCGGACGGACCTGCCGCTGGCACCCGCATGGCGGTTGCTGCTCGCGCTGCCGCTCGTGCTGCCCTCCTACATCGGGGCGTTCACGCTGCGGGCGGCGCTGTCGCCCGGGGGGCTCACCGACGTCGTGGTCGGCGTGTCGCTTCCCCGCGTGGAGGGGTTCGCCGCCGCCCTGGGTGTCCTGTCGCTGTTGACCTACCCGTACGTGTACCTGCTGGTGGCGGCACGCCTGCGGCAGCTGCCCGCCAACCTGGAGGAGCAGGCGCGGGTGCTGGGATCCACGCCTGCGGCGGTGGTACGCCGGGTGGTCGTGCCCCAGGTCGCCCCCGCGGTGCTGGCGGGCGCGCTGCTGGTGTTCCTCTACGTCGTGAGCGACTTCGGGGCGGTCCAGCTGCTGCGCTACGACACGCTGACGCGGGCGATCTTCGCCAACCTGCTGGACCGGCCGGCCTCCACCGCGTACGGGCTGCAGCTGGCGCTGCTCGCGCTGGTGGTCGTGGTCGGCGAGCGCGCCGCCGCGGCCCGGGTGCGGCGGCTCGGCAGCGGCAGCTCGCCGCGCGGCACGACAGGGTTGGTGTGGTCGCTGGGGCGCTTGCGGACCCCGGCGGTCGCGCTGCTCGGCGCTCTGGCGGTGGGCGCGCTCCTCGCCCCGCTCACCGTGCTGGCCTACTGGGCCGGCCGCGGGATCGTCCTGGGTGAGCAGCGGGCCAGCTCGGTGCTGGCCGACCCCGCGCAGCTGCTCGCGCCGCTCGCGGGCAGCGCCACCGCGGGGGTGCTGGCCGCGCTCGCCGCGACCGTGCTGGTGCTGCCGGTCGCCTACCTGGTGGCGCGCCACCGCGGCCGCGCGCCGGCCGTGTCCAACGCGCTCGTGGTGTCGGGCTTCGCGCTGCCCGGGCTGGTGATCGCGCTGGCCTGCGCGTTCTTCGCACTGCGCGGCCCAGCAGTAGCCGCGTGGCTGTACCAGAGCCTGCCGCTGCTCCTGCTCGCCTACGTCGTCCACTTCGGCGCCCAGTCCCTGCGCGCCGCCCAGGTCGGGATCGCGGCGGTGCCGCGGTCGCTCGGCGACGCGGCGCGCACCCTCGGCGCCGGACGGCTGCGGCGGTTCCTCCGCGTGGAGCTCCCGCTGGCTGCACCGTCGCTGCTCGCCGGCGCCGGCCTGGTGCTCCTCAGCGTGCTGAAGGAGCTGCCGGCCACGCTGCTGCTGGCCCCGCCCGGCTTCCGCACGCTCGCCACCGACGTGTGGGCGGCGACCGAGGACGCCTTCTGGGCCGAGGCGAGCGTGCTCGCGCTGGTCCTCGTGGCGCTGTCGGCGGTGCTCACGTGGCTGCTGGTCCTGCGGAGGGCCGACGCGCTGTCCTAGAGGTTGCCCGGTCGCCGGCCCAGCACATGCGCTCAGCGCACCTTTCGGGGAAAGTGCAGCCTACGTCCTCTCTCGTGCTTGCCTCCGCGAACACTCCGTCGGCGAAGGGTTCATGGTTATGGCATCGCCGTGCACCTGCTGCAAGCAGCGGGTTGAGGACACCCTGCGATTTCCCCGCAGCAACCGCCACCCGGGGCGGCCGCGCAGCCTCAGTCCTCCACGACGTGGCGCTCGAAGCCGCTCAGGGCTGCCGTCCACTGCTGGTGGTCCCAGCCGCCGTCGGGCCGCAGGCACGCGGCGGCGGCGGCGGCCATGTCGAGGACGTGGTGGAGGTTGTCGGCCACGCCCAGGCCCTGGCGGCCCAGCACGGTGACGCCCGGTAGATCGTCCGCCCAGCGCAGGAGGGCGGCCAGATCACGGGCTGCGGCCGGGGTGAGCAGCGGGTAGACCCGCGGCACGCGGATCACGTGCACGTCGGCGGGTCGCGGGTCGGGCAGCCCGAGCCGGTCGATGCCGGCCAGCACCAGGTCGCGCAGCTCCGCGTCGCCGGCCCGCCAGCGGGCGTCACCGGCGGTCGCGGGCAGCTCGGCGCACAGCACGGTGCGGTCGGGCGGGTCGGGACCGTCCCGGTAGTTCTTCGGCTCCGAGAGCCGCACGAACGCCACGTCCGGGTCGGGCACGTAGTGGGCGTCCCACTCGAGCCACTGGGGTCGCTCGACGACGAGGTAGACGAGCACCAAGCCGCGGTGGACCAGCCCGCCGGCCAGCCGCGCCGGGCCGCCGGCGGCCTCGGCGAGCGCGGTCGGCGGTGCGGTCCACAGCAGCCGGCCGACCTCGACCTCGCCCCCGTCCGCCGTCACCACCCGGGTGCCCGCGGCGGCCGGCC
>JAHWKQ010000114.1 GCA_019347785.1 Actinomycetota bacterium | reverse complement strand
CGGCGGCCGGACCAGACGGACCTGACGGCGTCCGCGCGGCTGCGCGCCCCGGCCGGCGCCTTCACCGCGACCCGCACCGTGCCGCCGTGGGTCGTGCTCGTCGACGACGTCCGCACGACCGGCGCGACCGCCCGGGCGGCCGCGGCGGCGCTGCGGGCGGGTGGCGCCCGGGGAGTGCTGGTCGCCACGCTGGCGGTCGCCGGCGACGACGCGCGGGCTGCCGCGGACCCCTTGCGCCGGGTATGGCCACGGGGCACGATCGCGGTCGCTGACGCTTCGCACGCCGGACGGCCGGCCCGTATCGTCACGCCGCGTCGCGACGCCGTTCCGGGGCGGGGCCCGACCAAAGGACCCGTGTGAACATCGTCGTGAAGAGCCGGAACTGCGACGTGCCGGGGCGCCTGAAGCAGGAGGCGGTTGATCGCCTCGAGCACGCGACCCGCTTCTTCGACCGGGTCCTGGACGTGGAGATGGTCTTCAGCGAGGAGCGCAACCGGCGCATCGCCGAGCCCGCGGTCGTCGAGCTCACGGCCCGCGCCAAGGGCCACCACATCCGGGCGGAGGGGTGTGGGGAGGACCACCACACGGCCATCGACGCGGCCGTCAGCCGGTTCGAGCGGCAGCTCGCGCGCTACAAGGCCCGTCTGCTGGACCGCCAGCGCGGCCGCAGGCGCGCGGACGCGCCGCCCGCCGCCGGGTCGTCCGACCCCGCCGAGCAGGTGGAGCCGGCGCCCGCCGCCCCCCGCATCGTGCGCCGCAAGCGCTTCGAGCCGCAGGTGATGGTCCCCGAGGACGCGGCCCTGCGCCTGGAGCTGCTCGACCACGACTTCTTCGTCTTCACGAACGCCGCCAGCGGCGCGTGCAACGTCGTCTACCGCCGTCGCGACGGGGATCTGGGCCTGATCGAGCTCGTCGAGTGACACCTCGGGGCGAGGCCGTCCGTCACAGCGGGTGACACCTGTCCCGGGTCCGGTCAGAGCCGATCGGCAGACTCTCTGTACACAATCGGTATAGAAAGGGATAAACTCCCTCACCTTGTCTCACGCGGAGTGGCCCATGACCTTGCAGGACCGGGGAACGCCAGACCCGATCCGCGTCATCGTGGCCGACGACCACGCCGTCTTCCGCCGGGGCCTGGAGATGGTGCTGGAGACCGAGGACGACATCGACGTCATCGCCGAGGCGGGCAGCGGCGAGGAGGCGTCGGCGCTGGCGGTCGCCAGCGAGCCGGACCTCGTGCTCATGGACGTGCGCATGCCGGGCGACGGGGGCATCCACGCGACCCGGGTCATCAAGGAGGCCCTGCCCGACGTCAAGGTGCTCATGCTGACCATCAGCGACGACGGGGAGGACCTGTTCGAGTCGGTGAAGGCGGGCGCCAGCGGCTACCTGCTGAAGGGCATCTCGATCGAGGAGGTGGCCGACGCCATCCGCAGCGTCCACTCCGGCCAGGCCCTCATCTCGCCGCTGATGGCCACCAAGCTGCTGAGCCAGTTCTCGGCGATGGCCCGCAGGGACGAGCGGCGCGAGGACGTGCGGTCCCCCCGATTGACGAAGCGCGAGATGGAGGTGCTGACGCTGATCGCACGCGGCATGAACAACCGGGACATCGCCCGTGAGCTGTTCATCTCCGAGAACACCGTCAAGAACCACGTCCGCAACATCCTGGAGAAGCTGCACCTGCACTCGCGCATGGAGGCCGTCGTCTACGCGGTGCGCGAGAAGCTGCTGGAGATCACCTAGTCCCACCCGGCTTCCCCCGGGGCCGGGCGGCGGGGGTCGTAGACTGGTCCGTCGACGTGCGCCGTCGAGCGTCAGGCACACCGTGGTACTGCAGAAGCTGTTGCGTCTGGGCGAGGGCAAGCGCCTCAAGGACCTGTGGTCGGTCGTGGGCCGGGTCAACGAGCTGGAGCCCGACGCCGAGGTCCTCAGGGACGCCGAGCTGCGCGCGCGCACCGACGTGCTGCGCGGCCGCGTGGCCGACGGCGAGGCGCTGGACGACCTGCTGCCCGAGGCCTTCGCGACCGTCCGCGAGGCCGCCCGGCGCAGGCTGGGCCAGCGCCCCTTCGACGTGCAGGTGCTGGGCGCCGTCGCCCTGCACCAGGGCGCCATCGCCGAGATGAAGACCGGCGAGGGCAAGACGCTGACGTCGACGATGCCGGTGTACCTGAACGCCCTGTCCGGCAGAGGCGTCCACGTCGTCACCGTCAACCCCTACCTGGCCGCGCGCGACGCGGAGTGGATGGGCCGCATCTACGACCTGGTGGGGTTGTCGGTCGGCCACGTCCAGGCGCAGCAGGACGACGAGGAGAAGCGGGCGGCCTACGCCGCCGACGTCACCTACGGCACCAACAACGAGTTCGGCTTCGACTTCCTGCGCGACCACATGGCGCTGGCCGCCGAGGAGAAGGCCCAGCGCGGGCACCACTACGCCATCGTGGACGAGGTCGACTCGATCCTCGTCGACGAGGCGCGCACGCCGCTGATCATCTCCGGGCCCGCCGACCAGGCGACGGAGTGGTACACGGTGTTCGCCCGGCGGGTGGCGCCCCGCCTGCAGCGCGACGTCCACTACGAGGTCGACGAGGCCAAGCACACCGTCGCGGTCACCGAGGAGGGGGTCACCCGGGTCGAGGAGCTGCTCGGCGTCGACAACCTCTACGAGAGCGTGAACACCCCGCTCATCCACCACCTGCACAACGCGCTGCGCGCGAAGGAGCTGTACCGGCGCGACGTCGAGTACATGGTGCGTGACGGCGAGGTGAACATCGTCGACGAGTTCACCGGCCGGGTCCTGGTCGGCCGGCGTTACTCCGAGGGCCTGCATCAGGCGATCGAGGCCAAGGAGAGCGTGCGCATCAAGGAGGAGAACCAGACGCTGGCCACGATCACCCTGCAGAACTACTTTCGCCTCTACGAGAAGCTGTCGGGCATGACCGGCACCGCCAAGACCGAGGAGAGCGAGTTCGCCCACATCTACGACATCGGGGTCGTGGAGGTGCCGACGAACATGCCCCTCGTGCGCGTCGACCACGGCGACCAGATCTACAAGACCGAGCAGGCCAAGCTGGACGCGGTCGTCGACGACATCGCCGACCGGGTCGAGCGGGGCCAACCGGTGCTCGTGGGCACGGTGTCGATCGACAAGAGCGAGCGGCTGTCCACCCGACTGCGCCGCCGCGGCGTCGACCACGAGGTCCTCAACGCCAAGAACCACTTCAAGGAGGCGCAGATCATCGCCCAGGCGGGGCGGATCGGCGCCGTGACGGTGGCGACCAACATGGCCGGGCGGGGTGTCGACATCATGCTGGGCGGCAACCCCGAGGCGATGGCCTCCGAGGAGGTCCGCCGGCAGCTGGGGCCGGACCAGGCCGACGACCCCGACGCCTACGAGCAGGCGTACGGGGCCGCGCTGGAGCGCCACGCCGCCGCCTGCCGCGCCGAGGGCGACAAGGTGCGCGAGCTGGGCGGGCTGTACGTGCTGGGCACCGAGCGCCACGAGTCGCGGCGCATCGACAACCAGCTGCGTGGCCGGTCCGGGCGGCAGGGAGACCCCGGGAAGTCGCGCTTCTACCTGTCGCTCGAGGACGACCTCATGCGGCTGTTCAACGCCAGCGCGGTCGAGTCGATCATGAACCGCCTGCGGCTGCCCGAGGACCTGCCGATCGAGCACCGGATGGTCTCGCGCGCCGTGGCGCGGGCACAGAGCCAGGTCGAGGCGCGCAACTTCGAGATCCGCAAGAATGTGCTGAAGTACGACGACGTGATGAACAAGCAGCGCCAGATCATCTACGCGCAGCGGTCGGTCGTGCTGTCGGGCACCGACGAGAAGGTCGGCCAGTACGCCGAGGACTTCATCGAGGACACCGTCCGGGAGCTGTGCGCCCGCCATGCGCCCGAGGGCGTGTACCCCGAGGAGTGGGACCTCGACGAGCTGTGGACGCAGCTCGATCAGCTGTACCCGGTCGCCGTCGACCGCGCGTCCGTGGACCTGGAGGAAGCCACCGCCGCGTCCCTGGCCGAGACGGTCCTGGACGACGCCATGGCCGCCTACGAGCGGCGCGAGGAGGAGCTGGGACCGGACCTCATGCGGCAGGTCGAGCGGCGGGTGATCCTGTCGGTCGTCGACCGCGTCTGGCGGGAGCACCTGTACGAGCTGGACCACCTGCGGGAGGGCATCGGCCTGCGCGCGGTCGGCCAGCGCGACCCGCTCGTCGAGTACCAGCGGGAGGCCTACGACGCGTTCGCCACGATGATGGCGCGTCTGAAGGAGGAGGCCGTCGGCTACTTCTTCAACCTGCCCGTGGAGCGGGCCGAGACCGAGCTCGAGGAGGAGCCGGCCTCCCAGCCGAGCCCCGCACGGCTTTCCTACACCTCGTCGACCACGTCGGCGGGGGCGTCGACGTACGCGGCGACGGCGGCGAGCTCCAGCGCCGGGACGACCGACACCGAGGGCGCGGCCGCCGAGGCGAACACCCCGATGGTCCGGGGCGACAAGGTCGGGCGCAACGACCCGTGTCCCTGTGGCTCGGGCCTGAAGTACAAGCGCTGCCACGGCGCCTGAGCGCGCGCCGGGTCCCGCCGGGTCGAGCACCGTGACCTGAAGTTGTCCTGGACGGTGAGGTGTGTCGACTGGCGGACCGTATGCGTGCCTCAGTCGACACACTCCGGGTGGGGGCGGGTGGCTCCGTCCTCGGGCCGGACCGCGTCGTGGACCCGCCAGGCCCCGTTGCTCCGCACCAGCGACAGGGCCACGGCGCCGAAGCGCCCGGGCCGGCGGACCACCACGACGGCCTCGTAGCGTCCCGGGCCCGCGAGCACGCCCCGGACCCGCACGACCCGGCCGGGAGCGCCGGGGCGGACCCACCCGTCGAGCAGCCGGCCGTACAGCCTCGGCGTCATCAGCCGGGCGAGCTGGGAGCGGGGCCGCCATCCCGCCTCGACCTCCAGGTACAGCTGGGCGAAGCCGCGGGCCAGCAGGGCCAGGCGGGTCTCGTCGTCCGCCACCCCGAGCCTGCGGGCGCCCCGGCGCGGCGGGAGCACGTCGAGCCGTGGGCTCGGCGTGCAGGCGGTCGCGGTCTTCGGCAGCGCGCTCATGGGCAGGCTCCGCTTCGGCTGGGGCGTCAGTCGGCGCCCAGGACGGCGACGTGCCGCGGCCCGGCGCGCAGCCACACGTCGTGGACCTGGGGGTCGTCGTCGCCGGGCGCGACAGCCGTGACGCGCGCCCGCAGGACGCCGGGCAGCGCGGGGTCGGCGTGCAGTCGCAGGGCCGACAGGCCGGCGTAGCCTCCCCTGCGCAGCGCCGCGCGGGCGGCGGCGGGGTCGTGGGCAGCCGGCCGCCAGCGGCGGGAGGGGCGTGCGGCGTCGTCCGACGCCACCGCCCATGGCTCGGCCAGGGGGACGGGCACCGCGCCCACGCGACCCATGGGCACCGCGTAGCGGACGACGGTCGCGTCCACCCACCGCCCGGCCCGACCCTCCAGCACGACCGCGCGGACGGTGACCACGGCGGCGCCCGCGCGCCACGAGACCGACTCCGGTACGGCCAGGTCGACGTAGCGCAGGCGGTCCTCCCGTGCCCCGGCTCCCGGCGGGTCGGTGTCGGTCAGCTCGGTCCGCACGAACACCGCGGCCGCGGCCGCCAGCTCCCGGTCGCCGCCTTCCGCCGGCCCCGGCGCCGGCGCGTCGGACGGGTTCTCCGCCACCCGGGCGGCGCCGGGGGTGGCATCCGACGGCTCGTCGGGGCGGGGCCGGTCGCCGCCGCCGTCGCCGGGGGCGGGCCGCAGCAGGGTCACGGCGACGACGACCACGACGGCCCACGGCAGCGCGGCCAGGGCCCCCAGCGGCCACCTGCGCCGGGGTGGGTCCTCGGCCGGCTCCGGCCACCACGCGTGATCCGGCGCCGGCGGGTCGTCGCCGGGGCCGACCGTCGGGGCGGGATCCTCGTCGGCGGGGTCGGTTCGACGGGGAGTGTCGGGTCCGGCCCGCAGCCAGTCGGCCAGGGGGTTGTCGGCCATGTGCCGCCTTGCGTCGCGGAGCCGCGCGGGGCTCGCGGCTGAAGGGCCATGGTTCTACGAGGGGAGTTAAGAGGAGTCAACAGCCATTGAGAACATGTTGTGTGCAACCCGCCCGCGGGGCCGCGGGCGCTAGACTCCCGGGCGGGTCCCCGGGAACGGCGCCGGGGAGTGCGGAGGGCATCGTGGCCGGCCACGCAGGCGACTCCGACGGCCGGACGCGACGGCGGCCGGCTGACTCGGTGCGCCGACACCTGACCGACTCCGAGCGCCGCGAGACGTTCGAGCGCGAGGTGCTGCCGTTCGTGGACCAGCTGTACTCGGCGGCGCTGCGGTACACGCGCAACCCGGCCGACGCCGAGGACCTGGTGCAGGAGTCGGTCGCGAAGGCCTACGCCGCGTTCCACCAGTACCGGCCCGGCACGAACCTGCGCGCGTGGCTGTACCGGATCCTGACCAACACCTACATCAACGCCTACCGCAAGGAGCAGCGCCGGCCCACGGAGGTCGCGGCGGACGCGGCCGAGGACTTCTCCTTGTATGACCGGATCGCCTCCCACCGGGAGGCGGCCGCCGAGACGGTCTTCCTGGAGCGCCTGACCGACGACGAGGTCCGCGAGGCCCTGTCGGACCTGCCGGAGCAGTTCCGCATCGCGGTCTACCTGGCCGACGTGGAGGGCTTCAGCTACGCGGAGATCGCCGACATCATGGGCACCCCGATCGGCACCGTGATGAGTCGGCTACACCGCGGAAGATCCGCGCTGCAGAAGGCGTTGTACAGCTACGCCGTGGAGCGTGGCCTGCTGGCGCGCTCGTGAGGGAAGGGAGGGACACGGCCATGGACGCCGACTGCGAGCACCTCGTGCGGCAGCTGCACGCCTTCCTCGACGGCGAGTGCGACGAGGGCTGGGAGGTGGCGCTGCGGGCCCATCTGGCCGACTGCCCCCCCTGCCTGCGGCGGGCCGACTTCGAGCGCCGGCTGCGGATGATCGTCGCGACCCGCTGCCGGCAGGCGGCCCCGCAGGTGCTGCACGAGCGGCTCGTGCGGATGCTGCCGTCCTGGCCGCAGGGCTAGAGCGTCCGGCCCTCGGCCCCCGCCCCGCCGGCGACGGCGTCCGGCGCGCGGTCGCCCGCGTCGGCGGCCTCGACGGCCCACGCCAGGCCGTCGACGGGGTCCGCGACCGCCAGGCGCAGGACCCACCCCGCGTCGGCGCCGGCGGCCCGCCAGCGCCACCAGCGCAGCTCTGACACGGCCGCGCCCAGCTCCTCGGCGAAGCCGGTGTCGGCGTCGGC
>JAHWKQ010000113.1 GCA_019347785.1 Actinomycetota bacterium | reverse complement strand
GTCGGGGGGACGGACGGGCGACGCCGCGGCAGGTTGCGCACGGCCGCGCGGGCGCGGCGCAGGCCGTCCACGGCGGCTCGACACGCCTCGCAGCGGGCCAGGTGGTCGTCGACGCGCGCCCGCCCGGCCGCGTCAAGCTCGTCGTCGAGCCAGGCCGAGTGCAGCGGCTCGACGCCGTCGCAGGGCTCAGTCATCCGTTCGCCCGCGTCCGGGGGCGCGCGGCGGGGCGCCGGCCCGCTGCTCCAGGTAGGCACGCAGCCGCTTGCGGCCGCGGTGGATGCGCGAGCGCACCGTGCCCAACGGCCAGCCGGTGGCGGCCGCCACCTCCTGGTAGGTCAGGTTCTCCACGTCGCACAGCACGACCGCCAGCCGGAAGTCCTCCGGCAGCGACTGCAGCGCCGCCTCCACGCGGGCCTCCAGCGTGCGGCGCTCCAGGACGTCCTCCGGGCCCGGGTCGGATGAGACGGGCGCGCGCCACTCCGCCTCCGGCAGGGGCTCCAGGCGCAGGCGCCGGCGCCGGCGGACGTGGTCGAGGAACAGGTTCTTCGTGATGCGGTACAGCCAGCCGTCGAAGGTCCCCGGCTGGTAGCGGTGCAGGTTGCGCAGCGCGCGGACGAAGACGTCCTGGGCCAGGTCGGCGGCCTCGTCGGCGTCGCCGGTGAGCCGGTAGGCCACGTTGTAGATCTTCTGGCCGTACCGCTCGGCAAGCTCCTGCTCGCTGGGCCTCCTGTCCGCCGACCCGTCCCCGGGCGGGCCGTCGTCCGCAGGCCGGGCGCCCCGCGCTGGAGCCACGCGCGCTCCTTGTCACTCGCCGGACACGACCGCGGTCGTGCAGCGCGCCCTCGAGTGTACCGGGCACCTGGACCTCCCAGCGTCCGCGTCCTGCGCCGGGAGGCCCGCGCGGGGAACGGGGCGGCGCCCGGCCGACTGCCCATGCAACGCCGGTCGCCGTCACCACGGTTCCCGGTGGGCATTTGAGAGTTTCGCCCAGCCCTTCCGCGTGGTTTGCTTCCGCCACACGCAGCGGAGCGAGGAGCGCCCGGCACATGGACGAGGCAACGACGGTTTACATGCGCAGCTTCGCCGAGACCGACGGGGACGAGGCGCTGCGGGAGGCCCTCCAGCGCAGCCAGGCCGCGGGCATCCCCGCGGTGCCGCCGGAGACGGGGGCGCTGCTGCGCTGGTTCGCACGGCTGGTCAGCGCGCGCCATGTCGCCGAGATCGGCACCGGAGGCGGCTACAGCGGCCTGTGGCTGCTGGGCGGCATGGACCCCCGCGGCACCCTGACCACGATCGATCTGGACGCCGAGCACCAGGCGATCGCCCAGTCGATGTTCGCCAGGGCCGGACGCGGCGACCGGGTGCGGATGATCCTGGGACCGGCTCTCGGCGTCCTGCCGCGCCTGGCCGACGCTTCTTACGAGCTGGTCTTCGTGGACGCGGCCAAGAGCGAGTACCCCGACTACCTGGAGCACGCCAAGCGAATGCTTCGCCCCGGGGGTCTCGTCATGGCCGACAACGTCCTGTGGGGTGGGCGCGTGGCGGGGGCGACCACCGACAGCGACACCGAGGGTCTGCGCCGGTTCAACGACGCGGTGCGCGAGGACCCGGAGCTCGACGCCGTGATCCTGCCGGTCGGTGACGGGCTTCTGGCCGCCGTCCGCGAGGCCGCGACCTAGAAGAAGCCCAGCTTGGCCGACATCTCGGCTGAGAAGGCCATGATCACCGCCAGATAGAACATGCCGGTCGCCGCCTGGATCGAGCGACCGCCCTCGCCGGCCAGCCGCCACACGAAGCCGGCGATGAGCGCGCAGACGGCGACGAGGCCACCGGCCAGCCAGAGGCTGAAGCCAGGGACGGCGAGCACCGGGGAGAAGCCGGCCGCGTCCGTGCCGGGGTTGCCGGCGGACAGCGCGGCGGCGGCGGCGGCCGCGACCACCCCGACCGCGTACCAGCGCGCGCCGCGCACCATGTAGAGCCCCGGCAGGCGGCGCTCGACCAGGTACCAGTGGCCCAGCAGCAGGCCGAAGACCGTCGAGCCCAGGAACAGCGAGCCGAGGGCCAGCTGGACCAGCGACGAGACGAGCCCGGCATCGCCGAGTCCGGCGACGGGCACCAGGGAGGCGACGCCAGCCGCGGACGCGGCCAGCCCCATCACCCGGGCGGCGCCGTCCCGGCGCGCCAGCAGCACCGCCTGCCACAGCCACGCCAGGGCCGTGAACACCCCCAGCGCCCACACGCCGGCGGGCGCCGCGCCGGCGCCCGACTGCGTCCTCAGCAGCTGCAAGGCCGCCAGGGCACACAGGGCGATCGTCGTGCCGGTGAGCAGGAAGAAGCCGCGCCTGACGACGCCCCACACGCCACTGGCCCACAGCACGACAGCGCCCCCGACCGCGCTCTCGAGCAGCACGACCGACATGATCCCCAACGGGCCGGACATGAGCCCCCGGTCTTGAGGCGGGTGACCGCGACGCGGCGGGGCGGCGGCGCCCGACGCGGCCGCTCGATCGTCGTGCCGCCGGGGTCCATACTGCCAGGGGCGGCGGGACACGGCGAGGGACGGCGCCGGCCCAGGGAGGTTCACGTGGCGGTGAAGGGAGAGTGCCGGCCCGGCAGGCGGGCGACCGTCCGGCTGGTCGTCGGGGAGTCGGACACGGCGGTGGCGATGTCCTCCGGCGACGTGCCCGTCCTGGCGAGCCCCAGGGTGCTCGCGCTGGCCGAGCAGGCCTCGTTGACCGCGCTGGGCGACTGTCTGCCGGAGGACCAGACGAGCGTCGGCGCCTGGGCGGAGCTGGAGCACGTGCTGGCCAGCCGGGTGGGCGACACCGTGGAGGCCGAGGCCGTGCTGCTGGGCGTGCACGGCCGGCGCCTCGAGTTCTCAGTCACCGTGCGCGGCGGCGAGACCGAGGTCGCCCATGTCCGCCACCGGCGCACCATCGTGGAGCGCAGCCGCTTCGACGACAGCCAGCAGCGTCGGGCGCCCGTGGCCGGGTCGGGTGACGACGGGCCCCCCGGGGCGACGACGCCGCGGGAGTCCTCCTAGACCCGACCCGCCGTCTACCCGCGGGCCTGCAAGAAGCGAACGAGGGTGCGCACTCCCATGCCGGTGCCACCCTTGGGGGTGAAGAAGCCGTCGCCCTCGTCGGCGAAGGCGGGGCCGGCGATGTCCAGATGCGCCCACGCGACGCCGTCGGTGAACTCCTTGAGGAACAGCCCGGCGACCAGCGTGCCGGCCTCGCGACCCTTGCCGATGTTCTTCAGGTCGGCGACGGCGCTGCGTAGGTGGTCGGCGTACTCGGCCGGCAGGGGCAGCCGCCACACCCGCTCCCCGGCCGCCTCGGCGGCGGCCTCGACCTCGTCCAGCAGGGCGTCGTCGGTGCCCATCAGCCCGGCGATCTTGGACCCCAGCGCCACGACCTGAGCGCCGGTCAGCGTCGCGAGGTCGATCATGGCGTCCGGCGACTGCTCGGCCCCGTAGGCCAGCGCGTCGGCCAGCACCAGCCGGCCCTCGGCGTCGGTGTTGAGGACCTCCACGGTGGTGCCGCCCCGGTGGGTCAGCACGTCGGAGACACGGATGGCGTCGCCCGACGGCATGTTCTCGGCCAGCGCGACGAGTCCCGTGACCTTGGTGCGGACGCGCAGCTGCTTGAGTACCGACATGGCCGCCACGACCGCGGCCGCGCCGCTCATGTCCGACTTCATCGTCGTCATCGAGCTGGGGGGCTTCAGCGACAGTCCGCCCGAGTCGAAGGTGATGCCCTTGCCGACGAGGACGACGTGGCCCTTCGTGCGCAGCGGGTCGTGCGTGAGCTCAACGAGCCGGGGAGGCTCACTGGAGCCCTGCCCGACCCCGAGGATGCCCCCGAAGCCCCCCTCGGCAAGCGCCCGCTCGTCCAGCACGCGCCGCTTGAGCCCGGCCGCGCGCGCGATCTCGGCGATGCGGTCGGCCAGGGCCGGGGGCCGCTTGCCGGCGGGGGGCTCGTTGACCAGGTCCCGGGCCAGGTTGGTGGCCCGCACGAGCGTCTCGCCGGCCTCCAGGCCGCGTCGGACCGCGCGGCCGTCGGCCCCCTCGCCGGCGACCAGCACGATGCGCTCCAGCGACGGCAGGTCGTCGGTCTTGGTGCGGTAGGCGCGGAAGGCGTACGCCCCCAGGCCGGCCCCCTCGGCCACGGCCGCCGCCCGCGCCGCGGCGTCGGCGTCGGCCGCGAGCAGGTCGGCGGGCACGCACAGCGCGAGCGTCGCGTCCTTGGCCGCCTGGCGTGCCGCCGCCCCCGCGGCGCGTCGCAGGGACTCCAGGTCGGCCCGTGCCGGGTCGCCGACCCCGACGACCAGCAGGATGGGCGCCGTGGCCCGCCCGCGGGTGGGGACGCGGGCGACCGCCCCGGGCGAGCCATCGAAGCGCAGGCCGTCCAGCTCGGCCGACAGGTCCACACCGAGCGCCCGGCCGACCGCGGCCGCATCGGCACCCAGCAGGGCCGTCCCGTCGCGCGCCCCCGCGAAGACGGCCACCGCCCGGGCCGACACCTGGGTCGGTGGCTGCTTGGCGAACTCGAGCGGGGGCATCGGCGCTCCATCGACTGGACGGAGCCGCGAGTCTAGGCGTCCGGAGCGCGCGCCGGCGGCCCCCCATTCGCGGCTTGTGTGCAGGTGCGGCCGTATGTCGCCGCGGATACGCACAACCAAGCCCGGGGGAGGCCGCTTGTGCGCAGGCGCGGCCGTATGTCGCCGCGGATACGCACAACCCGGCCCGGAGGAGGCCCCGGCTAGACTCGCCGCGGATGGAGCCGTTCGAGCCGACCGCGGTCGACCTGCGCGACTACGTCGTGTTCGACCGGGACGCCACGGCGGGCCGGCGGGTGCTGGTGACGGACATGGTGGCCATCGACCTGGTGTGCCTGGAGCCCCAGCAGGTCGTGCGGGCCCGTCGCTTCGTCGACGCGGACGTCGTCTACACGGTCCTCGGGGGCCTGGCCTGGGTCGTGGCCGACGACCGGGAGGTGACGCTGGAGCCGCTGCAGGCCGTGCTCGTGCCGGCCGGCGTAGCGCACGGGCTGCGCAACGACTCACCCGACCCCCTCATTCTGCAGGTCGTCGTCAGCCCGCCCGACGAGGTCGCGGCCCCCACCGCCCCGCCGCCGGCGGGCAGCCGCGCCGCGGGCACGGCGCCGTCGGCGGGCCTGCTCGAGCGGCTGCGCCAGGCCCTCGGAGGGTGACCCGGGCTCCCACGTCGAAGGACCCGCTGACGCGGCCGTTGACCAGGACCAGCGTGAAGCGGCCCGCATAGCGCAGGTTGTCCACGACGTGGGTCATCGCCAGGCGCCCGCCCACCGCGCGCTGTCGCCCGCCGACCCCCCGCTGCAGGTCGACGATGGCCACGTCGCGCACCCGGTCGCACCGGGCCGGTGTGGCGCAGGCCGGGCTGCCGACGGCGAGCGTGGCGCCGGGGCGCAGGGCGTCGGGGTTCTTCAGCGCCAGGACCACCAGCTCGCCGTCGATGTCCTTCGAGACGATGCACACGTCGTGCGACGGCCCCTCCCGGGGCGCGCAGTTGCCGACCAGCAGGCGCGGCGACCCGTCGCTCAGGGCGACCTGGTGGCCGCCGATGGTCCCGGTCAGCTGCAGCCCCGACACCGCGGGGTCGCCGGGCGCCGATGCCGCCGGCTCCGTCCCGCAGCCGCCGGCGGCCAGCAGGACGAGGGCGACGGCGAGCCGGCGCAGCGACGACGGTGTCACGCTCACGATGCTAGTCAGCCCCGGGGGAGCGGCCTGCTATACCGATGACCATGGACCCCACGCTCGGCCGAGCGCCCGTGAGCGAGCCACCCGTGGGCGCGGTCGTGTTCGACCTGGGTGGCGTGCTGGTCGACTGGGACCCCCGCCACCTGTACCGCAGGCTGTTCGACGGCGACGACGAGGCGATGGAGTGGTTCCTGGCCAACGTCTGCAACGCCGAGTGGAACGCCGAGCAGGACCGCGGCCGACCCTTCGCGGAGGGCGTGGCCGAGGCCACGGCCCGCTTCCCCGAGCACCGCGACCTCATCCGCGCCTACCACGAGCGCTGGGAGGAGACGCTGGACGGACCGATCGAGGCGACGGTGGGCCTGCTCGCCGAGCTCGACGCACGCGGCACGCCGTTGTACGCGCTGACCAACTGGTCGCCGGAGACCTGGCCGGTCGCCCTGGAGCGCTTCGGCTTCCTGCGCCGTTTCGACGGCATCCTCGTGTCCGGCCACGTGGGCGTCGCCAAGCCGGACCCGGCGATCTTCGCGCTGCTCGCCGAGCGCTTCGGCCTCGAGCCGGGGCGCACCCTGCTGGTCGACGACTCGCCCGACAACGTCGACGTGGCCCGCGCGCTCGGCTTCCGTGCGCTGCGCTTCGCGTCACCGGCGCGGCTGCACGCCGCGCTGGCTGAGCTCGGCCTGCTCGACGGCGGGGCGCGCATTCCGTCGAGGCCGCCCGGACGATAGGGTGACGACGGCCCACGGCGACGGGCCGGCTGGAGGACATGATGACGTTGGAGAGTGTGGCGCTGCTGGTCGCCGGAGCGGGCCTGCTCGCGGTCGCCGTCGCGGCGATCGTGGTGACCAGGACGCACCTGCGCCTGCACCGCACCGAGCACGACCTGCGCGAGGCCCAGACGCTGCTGGCCGAGAAGCTGACGGACATGGAGCGGGTGCGACACGGCGCCGACGCGCAGCGACGCCAGTCGGCGCACGTCACCGCCCGGCTGGTCCAGTACGAGGACAGCGGGGTGCGCCGCTACCGCCTCATCCTGCACAACCTGGGCGACGCCGTGGCCAAGGGCGTGGACTACGCCCTCGTGGCGACGGACCCGTCCTCCCCGCCGCCGCGCATCTTCGAGGGGGCGGACCTGTTCCCGCTGTCCAAGCTGGACCCCGGCCAGCGCTTCTTCCTGTCGGCCATGCCCGTGGGCGACGGGAACCTGTACAAGGTCGAGCTGAAGTGGTCCGACGAGGAGGGGACGAAGAGCGACGTCGTCCCCGTCTCGCTTGAGAAGGTGTTCCTGACGGCGTGAGCGGCCGGCTCCCCCTCAGCTGGTCGGAGGCCGGCGCACCGCGAACACCACGAGCCGCCGCGCGTCGGAGAAGCGCGGCGAGCAGGTCGTGAGCACGAGCGTCGGCCGTCTGGTGGGGGCGAGCACCCCCCTGTGGGAGGGAGCCACCTCTCGTTGCCCCCGGACCGTGTAGGTGAACGTGCCGCGCGCGGTCAGCAGGCGCACGTCGTCGCCGGCCCGCAGCTCGTCCAGCATGACGTGTGCCTCGTCCCGAGCCGTTCGGAGTCCTTCGGGCTCGTGGCGCTCGAG
>JAHWKQ010000112.1 GCA_019347785.1 Actinomycetota bacterium | reverse complement strand
TCCTTCACGTCGATGCACGGCTCTGCGATGGTGTAGGTCATACTCGCTCCTCGACGGGTCCTGCCGCGCCCGGCGTCCGGGCATTCACGCTACCCCAAGGATAACAACGCCTCCGGGGCCCCACGATCACAGGACCGGTGACAACCCCAGCTCGCGAACGAGCCTGCGCGCCGCCACCACCAGCAGGTCCCACACGCCGCCGAAGGGCGGGGCGTAGGACAGGTCCAGCAGCTGGGCCCGCTGGGCGGTGACGCCCAGCTGGCACCACGTCGCCGCGGTGTCGATGCGCTTGCCGACGTTGCCGGTGCCCACCAACTGCGCCCCGAGGACCCGCCCCGAGCCGCGCTCGGCCAGCATCTTGACGTGCACCGTGCCGGGGTCGGGCATGTAGCCGGCCGTCGCCGTGCCGGTGAACGACGTCGTCGCGTAGTCCAGCCCGGCCCGGCGCGCCTCGGCCTCGTTGACGCCCGTGCGGGCGATCTCCAGATCACACACCTTGGTCACCGCGGTGCCGACCAGGCCGGGGAAGCTCGCCTCGCCGCCGGCGATGTCGATGGCGGCGATCTTGCCCTGCTTGTTCGCGTGCGTGCCCAGCTGCACATTGACGCCGGCGCCGCTGACGAGGTGACGCGACTCGACGCAGTCACCCACCGCCCAGATCCCCTCGACGGTGGTGCGCATGCGACCGTCGACCAACAGGGCCCCGCTCTCGCCCACCTCGCAGCCGGCGTCGCGGGCCAGGTCGACCTGCGGCCTGGCGCCCAGCGCCAGCACGACCACGTCGGCCGGGTAGGCGCCGGCCCCGGTCACGACCTCGCGGCAGCGGCCGTCGTCGGCCCTGACCTCCTCCAGCGCCTCGCCCAGGCGCACCTGCACCCCCAGGTCCTTCAGCGCCGTCTCGACGTGCACCGCCATGTCGGGGTCCAGCTGCGCCATGACCTGGTCGGCCATGTCGATCAGGGTCGCCTCCAGGCCCCGGCGCACCAGGGCCTCGGCCACCTCCATGCCGATGTAGCCGGCGCCCACGACGACCACCCGGCGGACGTCGTCGCGCCGGTCCAGCTCGACGCGCACCCGCTCACCCTCGTCGAGGGTGTGGACCACCCGGGCGTGGTCACGGGCCCCCGGCAGCGGCGGCACGACCGGGTGCGCGCCGGTCGCGTACACCAGCGCGTCGTACGCGAGCGTGTACTCCTCGCCCGTATCGGAGTCACCGACCCGCACGACGCGCTCGTCGGCGTCGATGCCGACCGCCTCGGCCCGGATCCGCACCCCGATGCCGGCATCGCGGAACTCCTGCGGCCGGCGCACGACCAGATCGCCCGGCTCGTCGATGAGACCGCCCAGCATGTAGGGGATGCCGCACATCGAGTAGGACGTGTAGGGCCCGCGCTCGACCACGGTGATGTCGGCGGTGTGGTCCAAACGGCGCAGCTGCGAGGCCGTGGACATGCCGGCGGCGTCACCGCCGATGACCACGACGCGCGTCCCGGCCTCTGAGCTCACTGGCCGACCGGGTCGCCGATGCGGTGGACGATGATGCGGTTGGTCGCTCCCTCCGCGCCGGGCAGCCCGCTGACGATCACGATCCGCTGGCCCCGCTGCGCCCAGGCGCCGTCGACGAGCACCTGCTCCGCGGTCTCGATGAGGGTGTGCTCCTGGCCCTTCATCGGCACGAGCACCGCCTCGGTCCCCCACATCAGGGTGGTGCGCCGCGCCGTGCGTTCCTTGGGCGTCAGCCCCAGCAGCGGCACCCGCGGGCGGCGCTTGCTGACGCGCTGGATCGACGCGCCGCTGATGGAGTAGACCGCCAGCGCGACGGCCCCGATGTCCTGGGCGACCTGGCCGGCCGCGTCGGCGACCACCCGGCCGACGTCGGGGACCGTGCGCCAGTCCGGCAGTCTGTCCACGTGCTCGGGGGAGGACTCGGCGACCTCGATGATCCGCGCCATCGTGCGGATGGCCTCGACCGGGTAGTCGCCGGTTGCCGTCTCGCCGGACAGCATGAGCGCGTCGGTGCCGTCGAAGACGGCGTTGGCCACGTCGCTGGCCTCCGCCCGCGTGGGCCGCGGTGAGCTGCTCATGCTCTCCAGCATCTCGGTCGCGGTGATGACCGGCTTCCCCGCGGCGTTGGCCTGGGCGATGATCGCCTTCTGGATGGCGGGCACGCGCTCGGGGCCGATCTCCACCCCCAGGTCGCCCCGCGCGACCATGACGGCGTCGCTCGCGTCGATGACGGCCTCGAGGTCCTCGATGGCCTCAGGGCGCTCCAGCTTGGACACCACCGGCGCCTCGCCGCCCAGCGACGTGATGCGCTTGCGGGCCCCCTCGACGTCGCCCGGCGAGCGGACGAACGACAGCGCGATCCAGTCGGCCGCGAGGTCGACGGCCGCGGCGAGGTCGGCCTCGTCCTTGTCCGTCAGGCTGGGGGCCGAGATCGCCACGCCGGGCAGGTTCAGCCCCTTCCTGCTCGTCGCGCAGCCGCCGACGACGACCCGGGCCCGCACCAGCCCGTCGTCGATGCGCGAGACGACCAGCCGGATCAAGCCGTCGTCGATCAGGACCAGGGCGCCGACGCGCAGGTCGTCGGCGAGCTTTTCGTAGGGGACCGGCAGGGCCGACAGGCCGTCGATCTCGTAGCGGTCCAGAGACTCCCGGCCCGGCAGGAGGCAGACCTCCGAGCCCGTGGGCACGTCCACCCCGGCCTCGGGGACGACGCCGAGCCGCATCTTGGGCCCCTGGAGGTCGGCGAGGCACCCCACGTTGCGCCCGAGCTCGTGGGCGATCTCGCGCACCTGTCGGAGACGGCGGGCGTGCTCATGCTGGGCGCCGTGCGACAGGTTGAGGCGAACGACGTCGACCCCCGCCTCGATCGCGGCGCGCAGCTTCTCGCGGTCGTCCAGCGCCGGCCCGAGCGTGGCCACGATCCTGGCGCGTCGCACGTGCGGTCCCCTTGTTTCGTCCGGCGTCATGGTAGGCCGGGACGGCGGGGGGCGGGCACAGCCCGCGCGCCAGCCTGCCCGGCCCGTGCGGGCGTCAACCCGGACTAAGATCCGCACCGTGGACAACGTCGCCGTCGTGGGCCACCCCCTGGCCGGCCACCTGCTGGGCGGGCTGCGCGACGGGCGAACCGAGCCGGAGCGCTTCCGTGCGCTGAGCCACCGTCTGGCCACGGTCCTGGTGATCGAGGCCACGCGGGGCCTGGACACCGCGGAGCAGACGGTCGACACGCCGCTGGCCCCCGCGGCGGTCCGCCGCATCGACCGCAACGTCGTCGCCGTGCCCGTGCTGCGGGCGGGCCTGGGGCTGCTCGAGCCCGTCACCCAGCTGCTGCCCGACGTGCAGGTGGGCCACGTGGGGCTCGAGCGCGACGACGAGACGCTCCAGCCGACCTCCTACTACCTGAAGGTCCCCCCGCTGGAGCGCTCGACCGTGCTGTTGCTGGACCCCATGCTGGCCACGGGTGGCTCGGCGTCCTTCGCGTCCAGGCTGCTGAAGGACCGTGGCGCGCGGGACCTGCGGCTGGTCTGCGTCGTCGCCGCCCCCGAGGGGGTCGCCCGCATGGCGTCGGACCACCCCGAGGTCCGGGTCGTGACCGCGGCGGTCGACGAGCGGCTGGACGACTCGGGCTTCATCGTCCCCGGGCTCGGCGACTTCGGCGACCGCCTGTTCGGCACGCCCTGAGCGGGCGGGCCGGGGGGTGAGCGAGCCGATCTCGGCGGCCTCGTCGCGGCGCCACTCGTCGCTGGTGGCGGCGGGCATCCTGCTGTCGCGTGTCAGCGGCCTGGTCCGGCAGGTCGTGGTCGGCTACTACCTCGGCACCAGTTACGCGCTGGACGCCTACACCGCCGCCTTCCGCATCCCCAACCTCATGCAGAACCTGCTCGGCGAGGGGGTGCTGTCGGCGTCGTTCATCCCCGTCCACAGCCGGCTGCTGGCCCAGGGGCGGGACGAGGAGGCCGGCAGGGTCGCCGGTGCCGTCGCCGGCCTGCTCGTCACCGTCACGGGCGTCCTCAGCCTGGCCGGCGTCGTCCTCGCCGAGCCCCTCACGGCGGCCGTGGCGGCCGGCTTCACCGGCAGGCGCCAGGAGCTGGCGGTCTCGCTGGTACGGATCCTGACGCCGGGAGTGGGCCTGCTCGTGCTGTCCGCCTGGTGTCTGGGCGTGCTCAACAGCCACCGGCGGTTCTTCCTGTCCTACGTGGCACCGGTGCTGTGGAACGCCGCGCAGGTGGCCGGCCTGGCCGTCGCGGGGGGCCTGCTGCTGCACGGCGGCGACGAGCAGGCGCTGCTGGAGTCGCTCGCCGTGGCGCTGGCCTGGGGGACGCTGGCCGGCGGGCTGCTGCAGCTGGGCCTGCAACTGCCCACGGTGGTGCGGCTGTCCCGCGGCCTGCGCGTGTCCCTGGACGTGTCCCTCCGCGGCGTCCGTGACACGGTCCGGGCGTTCGGCCCGGTCGTGGCCGGGCGCGGGGCGGTCCAGCTGTCCGCGTACGTCGACACCCTGCTGGCCAGCTTCCTGGCCACCGGCGCCCTGGCGGCCCTGAGCTACGCCCAGCTCCTGTACCTGCTGCCCGTCAGCCTGTTCGGCATGAGCGTCGCCGCCGCGGAGCTGCCGGAGCTGTCGGCCGGCGACGCGGCCGACCACGGGCGGCTGCGGGCGCGCCTGGACGACGGGCTCGCGCGGATCGCCTTCTACGTGGCGCCGACGATTGTCGCCTTCGTCGTCGCCGGCGACCTGCTCGTCGGGGCGGTCTTCGAGTACGGGCGCTTCGGGGAGCGCTCCACCACCGTCGTGTGGATCGTGCTGTGCGGCTACGCGCTGGGGCTGCTGGCCAGCACGGGCAACCGCCTGCTGCAGTCCGCGCTGTACGGCGTCAGCCAGCCGGCGGTGGCCGCCAGGGCCAGCGCGCTGCGCGTCGTCGTGTCCGCCGTCCTCGGCGCGGTGCTGATGCTCCAGCTCGACCGGGTCGTGCTCGGCGGGCAGGGGCTGTCGGTCGTCGGCGAGCTGCCGGCGCTCGCCCCGCTGTCCGCCGCCGAGCGCGCCCGGGAGGTGGGCGCGGACCACCTGGGCGCGCTCGGGCTCACCTTGGCGGCCGGGGTGACCGCCTGGCTTGAGTTCGCCCTGCTGCGCCGGGCCGTGGGCGCCCGCATCGGGCCCGTGCGCCTGGGCGGGCACAGCCTGCGCCGCATCCTGCCGGCCGCCGGAGCGATGGCCGTCATCGGCCTGGCCGCCCGCCCCGTCGCCGGCGGCCTGCCCCCCCTTCCCGCCGCGATCCTGGCGGCCGGGGCCATGGGCGTCGCGTACCTGGCGGCGGCCACCGCGCTGGGCGTCCCCGAGGCCCGCTCGTTGCTCGGCGGCCGCCGGGGCTGACCGGGAGGCCCTCAGCGGTGGTCCAGACCGGCGAACAGGTCGTCCTCGCCGTCGGGCACCACCACGTCGCTGCGCAGTCGGGCGAACCACTCGGCGCCGAAGGCGGTGGCCCGCAGGTCGTCGGGGATGTTGAGGAAGAACGAGTCGGGCGCCAGCTGCGAGGCGTGGGCGCGCAGGGCGGTCATCTTGATGTCGAGGACGGCCCGCACGTCGACGACGGTCGTGACGTGCTCGTCCGGGGTCCCCATGGGGATGTGGTCGACGTGGCCGACGTCCTCGAACGGCGACGGCAGGCCGCGAGCGGCCAGCTCACGGGCCCACACCGCGATGGCCGACTTCGGGATGGTGGCCAGGTAGACCTTCACGACCCGCCAGGCCTCCCCCGCCTGGGGATACAGCGCCGGCACGGCGCTGGCCTCGGCGGCCAGCAGCCCGACGCGGTGGGCCTGGACGTGGTCCGGGTGACCGTAGCCGCCGTAGGGGTCGTAGGTGACCAGCACGTCCGGCCGGAACTCGCGCACGTGCGCGACCAGGCGCCCCACGGCCTCGTCGACGTCGGCACGCCAGAACGAGGCGGGGTCGTCATTGCCGTCGGTGCCGGCCATGCCCGAGTCCCGGTAGCCCAGCCAGCGCGGCGGGCCGGCGCCCAGGACGTCCAGGGCCCGGACCAGCTCCTCCCGGCGCACCTCGGGCAGCCGGGGACCGACCTCGGCGGGGTCCATGCCGGCGCCGAACACCTCGCCGCGCTCGCCGCCGGTGCACGTGACGACGGCCGTGCGAAAGCCCCGGTCCGCGGCGAGCCGCAGCACCCCGCCGGTCGAGATCGATTCGTCGTCGGGATGGGCGTGCACGCACAGCACGCCCGGCGCGTCGTCCACGTCGCTCCTCTCCGTCTCCCCGCACGGCCGCCGCGACCGCGCGGTATGCAAGGATGCCCGCCATGGCCGCCCCCGTCCTCACCCCGCAGGCGACCGACTTCCCGCGCTGGTACCAGGAGGTCGTCGCCAAGGCCCAGCTCGCCGAGAACGGGCCCGCGCGGGGCACGATGATCATCAAGCCGTGGGGCTTCGCGATCTGGGAGCGCATCCAGGCCGCCCTCGACGCGCGCATCAAGGCCACCGGGCACGACAACGCCTACTTCCCGCTGTTCATCCCCTCGGGGTTCCTCGAGCGGGAGGCCCAGCACGTGGAGGGCTTCAGCCCCGAGCTCGCGGTGGTCACCCACGGGGGCGGCGCCCCGCTCACCGAGCCGCTGGTGGTGCGGCCCACGTCGGAGACCGTCGTCGGCGACGCCATGTCGCGCTGGGTGCAGAGCCACCGCGACCTGCCGCTGCTGTTGAACCAGTGGGCGAACGTGGTGCGCTGGGAGCTGCGCCCGCGGCTGTTCCTGCGGACCAGCGAATTCCTGTGGCAGGAGGGCCACACCGCCCACGCCACATGGCAGGAGGCGCAGGAGGAGACGGTGCGGATCCTCGTCGACGTCTACGAGGAGGTGATGCGCGACGTCCTGGCCATCCCGGTCGTCCGTGGCCGCAAGACCGAGGCGGAGAAGTTCCCGGGCGCGCAGGTCACCTACACGCTGGAGGCCCTGATGCGCGACGGCAAAGCGCTGCAGATGGGCACCAGCCACAACCTGGGCGACAACTTCGCGCGGGCCTTCGACATCTCCTACTCCGACGCGGCGGGCCGCCGACAGCTGGCCCACACCACCTCGTGGGGCGTGTCGACCCGCGTCGTCGGGGCGCTCATCATGGCCCACGGCGACGACCGCGGCCTGCGCCTGCCGCCCGCGGTCGCCCCCTCCCAGGCGGTCGTGCTGGCCGTCAAGGACGAGGCCGTGCCCGCGGCGCGCGACCTGACCAGCGCCCTGCAGGCCGCCGGCGTGCGCGCCCGGCTGGACGCCGACACGCACACGTCGTTCGGGCGCAGGGCCACCGACTGGGAGCTCAAGGGCGTGCCCGTCCGCCTGGAGGTCGGCCCGCGCGACCTGCGGGAGGGGCAGGCGACGCTCGTCCGCCGTGACGCCGAGGGCAAGCGGGCGCTGGCGCTGGAGGGAGATCGGAAGAGC
>JAHWKQ010000111.1 GCA_019347785.1 Actinomycetota bacterium | reverse complement strand
GTCGCGCCGGGCGGGGTCCGCCTGCAGCTCGCGGCGGAAGATCACGTCCACGGCCCCCTCGGCGCCCATGACGGCCACCTCGGCGCCGGGCCAGCTGAACACGGCGTCGGCACCCAGGGACCTGGAGTTCATGACGATGTAGGCGCCGCCGAAGGCCTTGCGCAGCACGACCGTGACGCGCGGCACGGTGGCCTCGGCGAACGCGTACAGCAGCTTGGCGCCCTTGCGGATGATGCCGCCGGCCTCCTGGCCGGTGCCCGGCAGGAAGCCGGGCACGTCGACGAGGGTGACCAGCGGCAGCCCGAACGCGTCGCACAGCCGCACGAAGCGCGCCGCCTTCTCGCTGGCGGCGATGTCCAGGCAGCCGGCCAGCCGCAGCGGCTGGTTGGCGACGATCCCGACGGCCTGCCCGTCGACGCGGGCGAACCCGACGACGATGTTCGGGGCGAAGCGGGCGTGCAGCTCGGTGAAGCTGTCCGCGTCGACGACGCCGCGGACCACGCCACGGACATCGTAGGGCTGCCGGTGGTCCCCGGGAATGGCGGGCATGGGCAGGGAGTCGGCCGGCGGCGCCTGGGGTGGCGTGTCCCAGCAGCTGGACGGCAGGTACGACAGCACCCGCCGGGCGAGGTCGAGCGTCTCGCGGGCGTCCTCGCCGACCAGGTGGGCGACCCCGGACGCGGCGGCGTGCATCTCCGAGCCACCGAGATCGGCGAGCGTGACGTCCTCGTAGGTCACCGCCTTCACCACGCGCGGACCGGTCACGAACATGTGCGCCCGGTGGGCCTGCATGATGACCAGGTCGGTCAAGGCTGGCGAGTAGACGGCCCCGCCGGCGCATGCGCCCATCACGACGCTGACCTGCGGGACCCGGCCGGACAGCGCCACGTTGCGGCGGAAGATCTCCCCGTAGCCGTCGAGAGCGTCCACGCCCTCCTGGATGCGCGCGCCCCCGGAGTCGAGCAAACCGACGACCGGCACCCGCGTCCGCTCGGCGTAGTCGAGCATGCGGGCGATCTTGGTGGCGTGCATCTCCCCCAGCGAGCCTCCGAGCGCTGTGGGATCCTGGGCGAACAGCGCGACCGGCCGGCCGTCGACGCGGGCGGGGCCCGTGACGACCCCGTCGCCCGCGGGGCGCTTCTGGGCCAGGCCGAAGGCGGTCTGGCGGTGGCGGACCTGGCTGCCGAGCTCGGTGAAGCTCCCCGGGTCCGTCAGCGCCCGCACCCGCGCGAGCCGGTCGGCGCGGACGTCGAGCCCGTCGTCCACCCGCACCTGGCTGCTCACGGGCGCGTCACCACCAGGACGGCGTTCTGGCCGCCGAAGCCGAAGGAGTTCGAGACGGCGACCTCGACCGGCTCCTCGCGCGGGGCCTTCGTCACGACGTCCAGGTCGATCTCGGGGTCCTGGCTGTCCAGGTTGGCCGTCGGCGGGACGACGCCGTGAGCCACGGTCAGCATGGTCAGGGCCGCCTCGATCGCCCCCGCCGCGCCCAGCGTGTGGCCGATGACGCCCTTGTTGGAGGTCACCGACACGTGGTCGCCGAGGACGTCGGCCACCACCCGCGCCTCGGTGGCGTCGTTGAGCGGGGTGGAGGTGCCATGGGCGTTGACGTGCCCGACGTCGGAGGACCCGACGCCGGCGTCGGCCAGCGCGGTGCGCAGCGCCAGCGACGCCCCGCGGCCCTTCGGGTCCGGCGCGGTGGCGTGGTGGGCGTCGGCCGACGCGCCGTAGCCCGCGACCAGGGCGCGCACGGACGCGCCACGGGCCCGGGCGTCGGCGACACGCTCGAGCACGACGACGCCGGCCCCCTCCCCCGCCACGAAGCCGTCGCGGTCGACGTCGAACGGCCGCGAGGCGCGGCCCGGGTCGTCGGTGCGCCTCGACAGCGCGCCCATCTGTGTGAAGCCGGCGATCGACAGGGGCGTCAGCCCGGCCTCGGTGCCGCCGGCGACGGCGACGTCGCACGCGCCCGACAGCAACAGGTCGCGGGCGACCCCGATCGCGGTGGCGCCGGTCGCACAGGCCGTGGAGACCGAAAGGTTCGGCCCGAGGGCCCCGAACTCCATGCCGAGCTGGCCGGCGGCCATGTTCGGGACGAGCATGGGTATCAGCAGCGGGCTGACCTTCGCCGGCCCCGCCCCCAGCAGCTTCTGGTGCTGCTCCTCCCACGTGGCGGCGCCGCCCATGCCCGTGCCGAGCACCACGCCGACCCGGGTGCCATCCCACCCGGCCGGGTCGAGCCCGGAGTCCGCCACCGCCTCACGGGAGGCGACGAGCGCCAGCTGCACGAACCGGTCCAGCCGCCGGGACAGCTTGCGCCCCAGCAGCTCGGTGGCGTCGAAGCCCGGGACCGCGCAGGAGAAGTCGACCGGGATCCCCACCAGCGCGGGGTCGGTCGCCGCGGCGGAGACACCGCGCAGCACGCCGTCCCAGCTCGCCTCGACGCCGATGCCGGCGGGCGTGACGAGGCCGAGGCCGGTCGCGGCGACGGGCGGACGGGCCTCGGCCACTACGCGCCACCCACGTTCGCGCCCTTTTCCTCCAGCAGCTTGGCCGCGTCGCCGACGGTGGCGATCGTCTCCGCCTCCTCGTCGCTGATGCGCACCCCGAGCTCCTCCTCGGCGGCCATCGCGAATTCGACGAGGTCCAGCGAGTCCAGGTCCAGCTCCTCGAAGGTGGTCTCGGGGCTGACCTCATCCGCCGAGACGCCGAACTTCTCGACGAGCAGCTCCTTGACCCGGTCGTACACCGCGCTCATACGTGTCTCTCCTGTGTCCGGATGCGTGTCATGGGAGGTGCGCTCACACGGTCGCCAGCCGGGGCCATGTCAGGGTGGTCGCGCCCCACGTGAAGCCCCCCCCGAACGCCGTGAGCAGGACGCGCTGGCCGGGCGCCAGCTGCGCGTCGGCCAGCGCGAGGGGGATCGACGCCGCGGACGTGTTGCCGTACCGGTCGACGTTGACGACCCGCCGCTGTGGCGCGATCCCCAGGCGGTCGGCGACCGCGTCGAGGATGCGCAGGTTGGCCTGGTGGCCGACGAACCGGTCGATGTCCCCGGCCGACAGGCGGGCGGCGTCCAGCGCGGCCCGGGAGGAGGCGACCATGCGCGCGATCGCGTGCCGGTAGACCGCCTTGCCGTCCAGGCGCATGTAGTGCTCGCGCCCGGTGAGCGTCGACGTGCTCGCGGGGCGGCGGCTGCCGCCCGCCGGCATCGCCAGGGAGTCGGCCATCGAGCCGTCGCTGCCGAGGTCGAACGGGCCGAACGCCCCGGACTCGCCCGGCTCCCCGCGGCGCAGCACCGCCGCGCCGCCGCCGTCGCCGAAGAGCACGGCGGTCGAGCGGTCCGCGGGGTCGGTGATGCGCGAGAGGGTCTCCGCGCCGATGACCAGGACCCGCTGCGTGGCGTGGCCGTCGAGCATGCCGGCGGCCACCGCCAGGGCGTAGACGAAGCCCGAGCACACCGCGTTGAGGTCGAAGGCGGCCACCGGCTCCAGCCCGATGCGGCTGGCCACCTCAGGTGCGGTCGCCGGCACGACGCGGTCAGGCGAGGTCGTGGCCACGACGACCATGTCGACCGGCCCGCCGCCGGCCGACTTGAGGGCCCGGGCGCCCGCCTCCACGGCCAGGTCCGCGGTCGCCACTCCCGGATCGGCCACACGGCGCTCGCCGATGCCGGTGCGCGTGCGGATCCACTCGTCGCTGGTGTCGAGCACCCGCTCCAGGTCGAGATTGGTGACGACGCGCTGGGGCACGGCCACGCCGAGTCCCTCGAGCACCGCGGTCATGGCCCCGTCTCCCCCCGCCGCCGGCAGCGGGTCACGCCGGCTCGTCGCCCGCGCGCTCGAGCTGCGCCAGACCCTGGCCGGCGGTCACCAGCTGACCGGCCCGCACGAGCATGCCGCGCAGGGTGGCGTTCGTGGGGCACCGTACCTCGTCGGCGCGACCACGGCCTCCGGTCACGTGCCCGATCAGCTGTCCGGCCCGCAGCCGGCCGCCCAGCCCGGCGCGCGGGCGGAACCGCCCGGTGCTGGGCGCCACCGCCAGCACGAGACCCGCCGCGACGGTTCCGGCGAACACCGAGCCGGCCGCGACCATGCCACGGCGTGACGGTTCCGCCGGCGACTCGCCGGAGGAACGGGTGAGCATATCGGTCATGACGTGGATCCCCGCGCCGTCGGGAAGGAGAGAGTGGCTACCGCACACTCTATTGACATTGACGTCGGCGTCAATTATCCGGCCCCGGGCCGCGGGCGGCCCCTGCCCGGACGGACACCCGGCCCCACGGGCCGGTCGGCGGGGCGGACATGGCTACCATGTCGCTTCGCCGCCAGCCAAGGTGCCCCGATGGCCGCTGAAACCGCCGACCTCGCCGACGTCCGCGAGGCCCTCGACGCGCGCATGCCCGACCACCGGGCCGCCCTGGAGCGGCTCGTGCGCATCCCCAGCGTCAGCGCCCCCGGCCACGACCCCGACCAGCTGCGCCGCAGCGCCGAGGCGTCCCTGGACCTGCTGTGCGAGGCCGGCTTGGAGCAGGGAGGGCTGCTCGCCGCCGACGGCGCCCCCCCGGCGGTGTACGCGGACTGGCTGCACGCTGGCGACGACCGGCCGACCGTGCTGTGCTATGCCCACCACGACGTGCAGCCGCCCGGCGACGAGGGCCTGTGGTCGTCCCCACCGTTCTCGCCCACCGAGCGTGACGGGCGCCTGTACGGGCGCGGCGCCGCCGACGACAAGGCCGGCATCGTGGTTCACGCCGCGGCCGTCGACGCCTGGTTGCGCGCCAGGGGACGCCTGCCGGTCAACGTCAAGGTCATCGTGGAGGGTGAGGAGGAGACCGGCAGCGAGCACCTGCCCGCGCTGCTGCAGCGTCACGGGCAGCGGCTGCGCGCCGACGTCATGGTGCTCACCGACGCGGTGAACTGGCGGGTGGGCGTGCCGTCGTTGACGTACCTGCTGCGCGGACTGGTCGACGCGGTCGTCGAGGTGCGCGCGCTGGACCATGCCCTGCACTCGGGGATCTACGGCGGGCCGGTCCCCGACCCCGTCACCGGCCTGGTCAAGCTGCTGGCGGCGATGTCCGACGAGCGCGGCGTCGTGGCGATCCCCGGGTTCTGCGACGACGTCCGCGAGCCGACCGGCGCCGAGCGCGAGCGCATGCGCTCCCTGGACTTCGACACCGACCGCTTCCGCCGCGACGCCGGCCTGCTCGACGGGGTCGAGCTCGTGGGCGAGCCCGACCGCCACCCGCTCGAGCGGCTGTGGACGCGCCCGAGCGTGACCGTGCTCGCCGTCGACGCCGCCGACGTGGCCGGCTCGTCGGCGCAGATCCTCCCCCGAGCCCGTGCCAGGGTCAGCGTCCGGCTGGCCCCGGGCCAGGACGCGCGTCGGGCGAGCGACCTGCTGTGCCGCTGGCTGGAGGGGCACGCGCCGTGGGGCCTGCACGTCACCGTCACCCCCGGGGCGGCGGTGGGGCCGTTCGCGGCCGAGCCGACGGGACCGGCCCACCGGGCGGCCGCCCGGGCGCTGGAGGCGGCCTACGGGCACCCGGCGGTCCTCGTCGGCGTCGGCGGCACCATCCCGTTCGTCGAGCCGTTCGCCCACGCCTTCGGCGGCGTGCCGGCGCTGCTGACCGGCGTCGAGGACCCTGACACGCGAGCGCACGGCACCGACGAGTCGCTGCACCTGGCCGACTGGCGCAACGCCTGCCTGGCGCAGGCCCTCCTGCTGTGGGAGCTGTGCGGCCCCGGCGCGGGGTCGGCGTGAGCCGGCGGGCCGAGTACGAGGCCGCCTACTTCGCGCGTCTGCGGGCCGTGGAGGAGCGTGACGATCTGCTGCGCTACCGGGAGTACCTGTCCGGTGAGCTGCGCCGCCTCGACGAGTTCGCGGAGCGGACCCGTGCCGACGCCGAGCCGCTCGGCCGCACCGTTCGCCGACCGATCGACCGCACGGCCAAGCCGCTGCTGGAGGTCGTGGGCCGGCGGCGCACGCTGGTGCTGGAGCAGCTGCGGCGGGCCGACGGATGGATCGCCGCTGCCGAGAGCTACGTCGCCGAGTGCGAGTCGGAGCTCGCCACGCTGGGCGACTGACGGCCGGCCGGCGTCAGGCGACGCCGAGGAAGTCGGTGAGCAGCCGGCGCATCACCGGATGCATGGGGCCGTTGGTCGTCAGCACGCTCCCGCCGCGCAGCGGGGATCCGCCGTCGAAGCCGGTGACGCGCCCACCGGCCTCGGTGACGATGCACTCGAGCGCGGCGACGTCCCAGATCTTCAGGTCCTGCTCGAGCGCGGCGTCGGCCATGCCACCCGCCACGAGCAGGTGGATCCAGAAGTCGCCGAAGCCGCGCGTGCGCCAGGCGTTGTCGGCCAGGTGGCCCAGAAGGTCCCACGCACCCGGTGTGTCCCGCCACCAGCGCAGGCCCGAGTGGACGACGTGGGCGTCCCCGAGGCGCTCGACGCCGCTGACGGCGGCGGGCCGGCCGTTGCGGCGCACTCCTCTGCCGGCCGCCGCGTCCCAGCGCTCGCCCATCGCCGGCGCGCTGGCGACGCCGACGACCGCACGCCCCCCCACGACGAGCGCGATGAGGGTCGCGTAGACCGGCACGCCGCGCAGGAAGTTCTTCGTGCCGTCGATCGGGTCGATCACCCAGGTGGGCGCCGCCGGATCCAGCTCGCCGCCGTCCTCCTCACCCAGCAGCCCGTGCGACGGGTAGGCCTGGGCGATGCGCCCCCGCAGCATGGCCTCGACCGCCCGGTCGGCCCGGGTGACCGGCGTGCCGTCGGGCTTGCGGGTCGACTCCAGCCGCCCGCCGAAGTGCTCGAGGCTGACGGTGTCGGCGGCGTCGGCGAGGTGCGAGGCGAACGCGCGCAGCTCGTCCAGCCCGTGGTCCGGGATCACCGCCCGTCATCGACGATGCCGTCGAAGCGCAGTAACAGGTCGTTGGGCTGCACGGTCAGGCCGACCTCGTCACGCGGCGCCCACAAGGGGACACAGGGGCCCTGCCCGGCGTGCCCGCACAGGCATACCACCAGGCTGCCGTCCGGGGCCATGCCGATGAGCTGGCGGGCGTAGCTGAGGAGCTCGGTCATCGTCGCCGTGCCGCCCGTGCGCCGCCAGTAGGCCGACGCCCATCGCGACTCGGGGCGGCCGAAGATGGCCAGCCCCTGTCCGGGCGAGAGCTTGGCGACCGACGACAGCGCCCGGCCCCCCTTGAGCACCTTGTCCTGCTTGGGCGCCTTGCCGATGCGCGCCGCGGCCGACGGCTGCGCCAGGCCCCCGGGGAGGTCGCCAAGCTCGTAGTTGCCGGCGGCCTGCGCCGCCTTCTGCCGGTCCACCGCGACCACGTAGACCTGCTCGTTCTTCGTCGCCACGATATGGGGTCACCCTCCGAAGGCCTGCGAATCCGGCCGCACCCCGAAGGGTAGCGCGCCCGCGCCCGCGAACGCCCTTACCGGG
>JAHWKQ010000110.1 GCA_019347785.1 Actinomycetota bacterium | reverse complement strand
ATGTGGGCCTGGTCCTCGTTGTGCAGGGTGGCCATGGAGATCGTCGAGCCCGCGACGAGCACGGGCTCGAGCATCGCGAAGGGGGTCACCTTGCCCGTGCGGCCGACGTTGACGTGGATGTCCCGCAGCCGCGTCTCGCGCTCCTCGGGCGGGTACTTGAAGGCGATCGCCCAGCGCGGTGCCGCGCTCGTCGACCCCAGGCGCCGCTGCTGGGCGAGGGAGTCGACCTTGACGACGACGCCGTCGATCTCGTACTCGGGGTCGTGCCGGTGCTCGCGCCAGCGCTCGATGAAGGCCCACACGTCGTCGAGCGAGTCGAGCGTGACCGTCTCCGCGGCGACCGGCAGCCCGGCCCGTGCGATGGTCCGCAGAAAGCCGCTCTGGCTGTCGACGGTCAGCCCCCGCACGACCCCCATGCCGTGGCACAGGACCCGCAGCGGGCGCTCGGCGGTGACGGCGGGGTCCTTCTGGCGCAGTGCGCCGCTGGCCGCGTTGCGGGGGTTGGCGAAGCGGGGAAGGCCGCTCTCCTCGCGCGCGGCGTTCATCGCCTCGAAGTCGCCCAGCGGGTAGTAGACCTCGCCGCGGGCCTCCAGCAGCGCCGGCGGGTCGGCCAGCGCCAGGCGCTCGGGGACGCCGCGGATGGTCCGCACGTTGGGCGTCACGTCCTCCCCGACCCGCCCGTCGCCGCGCGTCACCGCCTGCTCCAGCCGGCCCGCGGCATAGGACAGCGAGATGGCGACCCCGTCGACCTTCAGCTCGCACGTGAAGCGGGGCCGGGAGCCCTCCAGGCCACGGTGGACCCGCTCCCCCCAGGCGCGCAGCCCGTCGGGGTCGAAGGCGTTGTCCAGCGACAGCATCCGCTGGCGGTGGGGGACCTCGGCGAACCGGGGGCTGGGGGGCGCGCCGACGGTGTGGGTCGGCGAGTCGGGGCGGCCCAGCTCGGGGTGGCGCGTCTCCAGCTCGCGCAGCTCGCCCACGAGCGCGTCGAACTCGGCGTCGGTGACCGTCGGCTCGGACAGGTCGTAGTAGCGGCGACGGTGCTCGGTGATCTCCCCACGCAGCCGCTCGACACGCCGCTGGACCGACAGCTCGAGCATCCCCCCAGTCTACGAACCCGCAGTGTGTCGAGTTCTCCACCGCCACGGTGCGGAAGTCGACACAGTCCGGGGGGGGGTCAGGTGAGGTGGGTGCGGTCGACGGTGGCGCCGCCGCGGCACTCGTCGCCGTCGTAGACGACCACCGCCGGGCCGGGCGCCCCGCCGGCGGGGCGCTCGTCGGGGAAGGCGACCCGGACCCGGTCGCCGTCGACGTCGACGGCGGCGGGCAGCGGCCGCCCGCGGTAGCGGACCTGGGCGGCCATGCGCGGTGTCGCCGGGGGCGACCCGGCGACCCACGACGCGTCGCCGGCCTCCAGCGCGGCGACGTCCAGCGCCTCCCGGGGCCCCACGTGCACCCGCTCGCCGGCGATGGCTGTGACGTACAGCGGCTCGCCTGAGCCGGCCAGGCCCAGCCCGCGGCGCTGGCCGACGGTGAACCGGTAGGCCCCGTCGTGGGCTCCGACGACGTCGCCGGCCGGGCCCACGAACACGCCCGGGCGCGCTCCCAGGCGGTGGCGCAGGAAGTCGCCCGGGTCCCCGGACGGCACGAAGCAGATGTCGTGGCTGTCGGGCTTGGCGGCCGTGGCGAGGCCGCGCTCGGCGGCCATCACCCGCAGGTCGCTCTTGTGATGCTCCCCCACCGGCCACAGCGTGTGCGCGAGCTGCCGCTGGGAGGCCATGTACAGCACGTAGGTCTGGTCCTTGGCGGGGTCGGCGGCGCGCCGCAGGCGCCAGCGCCCCTCGTCGTGGCGCAGCCGCGCGTGGTGGCCGGTGGCGAGGGCGTCGAAGCCGACCGCCCGGGCCCGCGACAGCAGGGCGGTGTACTTGACCCGCTCGTTGCAGCGCACGCAGGGGTTGGGGGTGCGCCCCCGGCCGTACTCGGCCACGAAGTCGTCGACGACCCGGTCACGGAAGGCCACGGTGAGGTCCCAGACGTAGAAGCCCAGGCCCAGCCGGTCCGCGACCCGCCGGGCGTCGCGGGCGTCGTCGAGGGTGCAGCAGCCGCGGCCGCGGCCGGTCCCCCCGCCGGACTCGGCGCCGCCGGCCATCTTCAGGTGGACACCGGTGACGTCGTGGCCGGCCTCACACAGCAGGGCGGCCGCCATCGACGAGTCGACGCCGCCGGACAGCGCGACCAGCACGCGCACCTACACGAACCCCCCGCCGGCATCGCGCAGCCGGTTGACGCTGTCCGTGAACACGTCGACGGCGCGGTCGATGTCCGCCGGGGTCGTCGTCCGCCCGCAGGTGAGGCGGATGTGCGCCCGGTCCTGCGGGGCGCCGACGGCGGTGAGCACATGGCTGGGGGACGCCGCGCCGGACTGGCAGGCTGAGCCGGTCGAGGCGGCCACGCCCCCGGCGTCCAGCGCGCACAGCAGCGCCTCGCCGTCGCACCCGGCCACCGCCACGTGGGCGTTGTGCGGCAGGCGGCGCCGGCGGGAGCCGTTCAGCGTGACGCCGTCGACGGCGAGCAGGCCGTCCAGCAGGCGGTCCCGCAGCGCCGCCAGGCGGGGTGCCTCGTCCGGCAGGCGGGCGGCCGCCAGTGCCGCCGCCCGCCCGCAGCCGACGATGCCGGCGGTGTTCAGGGTCCCCGAGCGCACGCCCCGCTCCTGCCCGCCGCCGTGCAGCACCGGGGTGGCCGCCAGGTCCCGGCGCAGCACGAGCACGCCGACGCCCTTGGGCCCGTTGAACTTGTGCGCCGACAGCGCCAGCGCGCCCGCCCCCCAGCCGTCGAGGTCGAGCGGGACCCGGCCGAAGGCCTGCACGGCGTCGGTGTGCAGCGGCACCCCGCGGTCGGCCAGCGCCGGCCCGATGTCGGCCAGCGGCTGCAGCGTGCCGATCTCGTTGTTCGCGGCCATCACGCTGACCAGCGCGGTGTCGTCGCGCACCGCGGCGAGCAGGCGCTCGGCGTCGACGACCCCGTCGGCGCCCACGGGCACGACCGTCACCTCGAAGCCGGCGTGGCCGGCGAGCCACTCGGCGGACTCGATCACGGCGTGGTGCTCGATCGCGGTGGTGACCAGGTGCCCGCCCCGACCGGCCTCCCGGGCCGCCCAGGCGATGCCCTTGACCGCCTGGTTGTCCGCCTCGGTGCCGCCGGAGGTGAAGAGCACCTCCAGGGGGTCACAGCCCAGCGCGCCGGCGACCTGCTCGCGCGCCGCCTCGACCGCCGCCCGGGCCGCCCGCCCGGCGGCGTGCAGCGACGACGGGTTGCCGAAGCGGTCCTCCTGGTAGGGACGCATGGCCGCCAGCACCGCGGGGTCCGGCGGGGTCGTCGCCGCGTGGTCCAGGTACACGGTCGCCACGGGAAGCCTCCGTCGCCGGCTACGCCCGGCGCTTGTCGATCTCGGCGACGAGCTGTGGCACCACCGCGTGCAGGTCGCCCACCACGCCGAAGTCGGCGATGGAGAAGATCGGAGCCTCGGCGTCCTTGTTGACCACGACGATGGTCTGAGAGGTCTGCATGCCGGCGCGGTGCTGGATGGCGCCGGAGATGCCGAGCCCCACGTACAGCTGCGGCGCCACGGTCTTGCCCGTCTGGCCGATCTGGTGCTGGTGGGGGTACCAGCCGGCGTCGGTCGCGGCCCGCGACGCGCCCACGGCCCCGCCGAGGGAGTCGGCCAGGCGCTCGACGAGCCCGAAGCCGTCCGCCTCGCCCAGGCCGCGGCCGCCGGCCACGATGATCGTCGCCTCGGTCATCTCCGGCCGCTCGCCGCCGGCCTCCTCGACGACCTCGACGACCTCGGCCCGGGCGGCCTGCCCGGGCAGGGGGACGTCCAGCTCGACGAGCTCGGGCGCCGCCCCGCCGGACTCCGAGGCGTCGAACGCGTTGGCCTTGACGCCGACGAGCTCGGGGCGCTCGCCGCGCACCGTGCAGCGCGACGTCATCTCACCGCCGAAGATCGCCTTGGTCGCCACGACGGCGTCCCCGTCACGCTCCAGGCCCACGGCGTCGGTGATGATCCCCGCGCCCAGTCGCACCGCGGCCCGCGCGGCGACGTCCGTCAGGAACGGGTCCGCCGGGAACAGCACGACGCGGGCGCCGGAGCGCTCGATCGCCGCGCACAGCGCCGCGGTCCGTGTCTCGGTCACGTACCGGTCGGCCTCCTCGGCGTCCCACGTGTACACGGTGGTCACCCCGTGCGCCCCGAGCCGCTCGGCGCTGTCGCGGGCGCCCGCGCCCAGGACGACGGCGTGCACCGGCCCGCCGCAGACCTCGCGCGCGGCGGACAGGAGTTGGCGGGACACCTTGCGGGGCTCGCCGTGGTCGTGGTCGACGAGGACGAGGACGTCGGTCATCGGGCGCTCCTGGAGGCCTCTAGATGAACTTGCGCGCGCTGAGGAAGTCGGCGAGCGCGACCGCCCCCACCGTCCCCGAGCCGTCGTCGGTGACCGTCTCCCCCGCCTGCCGGGTGGGCCGCGGGGACACGTCGACGACCCGCGTCCACGAGTGCGCCAGGCCCACCTCGTCCGCGCCGACGCCCACCGCCGCCAGGTCGCGGGTGTCGAGCGGCTTGCGCTTGGCGGCCATGATCCCCTTGAACGATGGGTAGCGCGGCTCGTTGATGGCCTCGACGACGGACACGACCGCGGGCATGTCGGCCCGGACGACGACGTGCCCGCCGGAGCTCTCGCGGTGGACGGTCAGCGTGCGGCCGTCGATGTCCAGCCGCTTGGCGTACGTGAGCGCGGGCAGGTCGAGGAACTCGGCGAGCATCGCCGGCACCAGCATCGTGCGCGCATCCGACGACTGGTTGCCCATGAGGACGAGGTCGAAGTCCTCGGCGGCCAGGGCGCCCGCCAGCACCCGGGCGACGGCGGCCGCGTCCGAGCCGTGCAGCGCCGGGTCGGTCACCTGGATCGCCGCGTCCAACCCGTAGCTCAGCGCCTTGCGCACGGTCGTCTGGGCCTGCTGGGGGCCCACGCACAGGGCCACCACCTCGGCCCCGTCGCGCTCCTTGACCCGCATCGCCTCCTCGATCGCCCACTCGTCGTTGGCGTTCAGCACGGCCTCGCCGGCGTCCCGGTCCAGGGTGTGGTCCTCGGGGCGCAGCACCTTGGCGGCGGCGGTGTCGGGCACCCGCTTGACGGGGCAGATGATCCTCAACGGTGCTCCTCCCGGGACGGGGCGAGGGCCAATCGTGCCACCCGGCGCGGCGGGGCGTGACGCGGGCACGGTCCGCCGGCCACCGGCGACCGTAGCTGCCGCGGGCAAATCCCCCGGTCGGGGGAGGCCCGCCTCTAGACTCCCCCGGCATGAGCGACCAGGCGCCGCCCACCGGCCTGCGCACGCTCCCCGACGTCGCCCGGGAGCGCTACCGGCGCCAGCGGCACGCCTCGGCGTACCGGTTCGCGGCGGGCCGCTGCTCGGGCAGGCGGGCGCTGGACGCCGGCTGCGGCGACGGGTACGGGTCCCGGCTGCTGGCCGACCGCGCGACCCACGTCGTCGGCGTGGACGCCGACGCGGCGGCCGTGGCCCGCGCCCGTCGGCGCTACCCCCCCATCGACTACCGGCACGCCGACCTCACCCACCTGCCCCTGGCCGACGGCGGCGTCGACGTCGCCGTCTGCGTGCACGTCCTGGAGCAGACCGCCGACCCCGAGGGCGTCCTCGACGAGCTGCGGCGGGTCCTGGCGCCGGGCGGCGAGCTCGTCTGCGCCACCTCCAACCGGCTGACGTCCACCCCCGGGCGCGACCGTCCCGTGGACCCGTCCCACCTGCGCGAGTTCACGCCGGGTGAGCTGCACGCCCTGCTGGCCGGGCGCTTCCGCCTCGAGGCGCTGCTCGGGGTCCACCACGCCCGCTGGCTGCACCCCCTCGAGCGGCTGGCCGGGCGCACCGTTCCCGACCTCATGGTCAGCCCCGCCGACGAGCGGTGGCCCACCCTGCTGCAGCTGGCGGTGGCCGGCGTCGGCGCCGAGCTCACGGTCCGCGCCGACCGCCTCGACGCGAGCCTGGACCTGGTGGCCGTGGCCTCGGTGGAGCCGACGCCCTAGCTGCGGGTGAACCCCGCCTTGCCCGGACCCTGCTCCAGGAACGACCGTATCCCGGCCTCGCGGTCCGCGGTGGCGAAGCAGGCGGCGAACAGGCTCGTCTCCAGCCGCAGGCCGCTGTCGAGGTCGATCTCGGCGCCCTCGTCGATCGCCTTCTTGGCCATGCGCAGCGCGTACGGGCCGCGCGCGTACCGCCGCGCCGCGGCGACGGCTTCCTCGTAGACCCGGTCGGAGGGCAGCACCCGGTCCGCCAGGCCCATCCGGTGGCACTGCTCCGCCGGGTAGAGATCGCCGCCGTAGATCATCTCCTTGGCTCTCTGCACGCCGACCAGGCGTGGCAGCCGCTGCGTGCCGCCCGCCCCGGGGATGATCCCGAGCAGGATCTCCGGCTGGCCGAAGGTGGCGTCCTCGGCGGCGTAGCGGAAGTCGGCGGTCAGAGCCAGCTCACAGCCGCCGCCCAGGGCGTAGCCGTTGACAGCGGCGATCGTCACCCTCGGGATGCGCGCGAGCGCGGAGCAGGCCGCCTGCAGCGCGCCCGCCTGGGCGAACATCTGCTGGAACCCGAGACCGCTCATCGCCTTGATGTCGGCCCCGGCCGCGAACACCTTCGGCCCGCCCCACAGCACGACGCTGGCGATCGCGTCGTCGTCGGCGCAGCGGGACGCCGCCCCGGCGAGCTCGTCCCACACCCCGGCGTCGAGGGCGTTGACCGGGGGGCGGTCCACCCGCACGGTCGCCACGCCGTGCTCGTCGACGCTGACGGTGACGTGCTCACCCACTGGGCACTCCTGGCAGACACGGGTACCGGTGCCGATACGCCCACGCCCCCCGTGTCGCGGCCAGCGGCAGTGTAACGGTGTGCTGGCCCGGCCGCGGCGGGGGCCCGGGCTCACGGCCCCGATCCGCTGACCGGGCCGTCGCCGGCGGCCGACAGCCCGATGCCCAGCGCGTAGGCCCTCCCGGTGCTGTGGCCGACGCGCAGCAGGCGCGAGAGGGCGCGCCCCCATGCGGCCTCGCCCGCGTCCAGGTCGAGCAGCGGACGGGCCGGCTGCACGACCTCACCACGGGCGGCCAGCTCCAGCAGCGTGGCCGACAGGGCGGTCGTGCGATCGCGCGGGCGCTGCTCCAGGACGCCGGCCACGCACCGCCGCGCCCAGTCCTCCGGCCCGAGGGCGACCGCGGCGGCGACGAAGCCGGCAAGCAGGTCGTCGCCCGCCGGCGTCAGACCCTGCCCCCGCCCCAGCAGCGCCGCCGCCGCCGCGCCCGCCGCCGCCGCGCTGCGCGCCCGCGCCGCCCCCAGCAGCGCCCCCACCGCCCGCTCGCCCAGAGCCGGCCCGAAGGCCGCGGTCGCCGCGGCCGGGTCGCC
>JAHWKQ010000109.1 GCA_019347785.1 Actinomycetota bacterium | reverse complement strand
CAGCGGCTGCAGCACCGCGCCGCCCGCCCCGACGGCGGCCCGCAGCAGCGCCGCCAGGGGCGCCGCGGGCAGCAGGGCGGCCACGGTGGCGAGGGGACCGGGCAGTCGCTCCAGCGGGACCACGAGGTCGCCGAGCAGCAGCAGAACCACGAACAGCCCGTTGGCCAGCGCCAGCGTGACGATCGCGCGCAGGCTCCCGGCCATCGCCATGGCGATGCCGGCGAACGCGGCGGTGCCCAGCAACACCGCCGCGGCCGCCAGCCACCACCCCGAGGACGCCGGACGCCACCCCAGCGCCCACCCGGTCGCCAGGACGACCGCGACCTGCACGGCCTCGACCGCCAGCACCGACAGCGCCTTGGCCACGACCAGCTCGCCGCGGCGCAGCGGCGAGGCGCCCAGCCGCTTGAGGACGAGGTAGAAGCGCTCGAAGCCGGTGGCGATGGCCAGGGACACGAGCGAGGTGCTCATCACCGACAGGGCCAGGATGCCCGGGACCAGGAAGTCCACGGCCGGCCCGCCGTCGGTCGGCAGGACGTCGACCAGGGAGAAGAACACCAGCAGCCCGACCGGGATGCCCAGGGTGACGAGCAGGCTCTCGCCGTTGCGGGCCAGAAGGCGCAGCTCCATGCGCGCCTGCGCCGCGATGCGGCGCGGGGACGGGCCGCCGATGGCGGTCACCGGCCGGCGCCCTGGCCGGTGAGGCGCAAGAAGACGTCCTCCAGCCCGCCGACCGCGCTCACGCCGGTCAGTGGCAGCCCCTGCTCGGCGAACCAGGCCGCCACCCGGGGGATAGCGTCGGGCCCGGCGTCGACGAGCCAGCGGCCCTGGCCGTCGGGCCGCACCGACGCCCCGACGGCCGCCGACAGCGCACGGTCATCGACCGGGGCGGGGGTGGTGACCAGCAGCCGACGGGGGGCCGCGCCGGCCACCAGCGCCGAGGGGGTGTCGCAGGCCAGCAGCCGGCCGCCATCGATGAGGGCGACGCGGTCGGCGAGCCGCTCGGCCTCCTCCATGGCGTGGGTCGTCAACAGCACCGTGGTCCCACGCTCGCGCAGCTGTCGGACCAGATCCCAGGCCACGTGCCGCGCGCGCGGGTCCATGCCGGCGGTGGGCTCGTCGAGCACGACCAGCTCGGGCCGGCCCACGAGGGCGAGGGCGAGGTTGAGCCGCTGCTTCTCGCCCCCGGACAGCGAGCGGTAGCGGGTCGCCCGCCGCCGCCGCAGCCCGACCCGCTCGAGGAGCTCGTCGGGGTCCTCGGCGCGCTCGTGCAGGCGCGCGAACAGCCGCATGGTCTCCGCGGGCGTGGCCGCCGGCCAGACGCCGCCCTCCTGCAGCATGACGCCCACGCGCTCGGACAGCGCCGGGCGGTCACGTCGCGGCTCGAGCCCCAGCACGCGCACCCTCCCCGCGTCCGGCCGGCGGAAGCCCTCCACGCACTCCACCGTGGTCGTCTTGCCGGCGCCGTTGGGCCCAAGCAGCCCGAAGACCGTGCCCACGGGGACGTCGAACGACAGCTCGTCGACGGCGCGCCGGCCCGCGTAGGACTTCACCAGCCCGCGGACGCTGACGGCCGTTGCCATGCCCCTCCCTTGCCCGCGGGCCGCGGCGTTCACCTCGCCGTTCACGCGAGTTCGTCTAGCATGCGCCCCGGCGGGGACCGGCTCCTGCCGGCCAGGATATTCCAGGCCGCCGGACGGCTGCCCGGGTACAGGCCGCGAGACCGATGGAGGCGACCGCACCGTGGGGGCGCACGGCGGGCGAGGGCTCGCGCTCGTCTTCCCCGGCCAGGGCAGCCAGCGCCAGGGCATGGCGCTGCCGTGGCGGGACGAGGCGTCCTTCGCCCGCTGGGGGCAGGCCGACCGCATCCTGGGGCGCGACGTCACGCGCCTCGGCCGGGAAGCATCGGCGGACGAGCTGCGTGAGCCGGCGGCCTGCCAGGTCGCGCTGTTCGTGCACGGGGTGGTCCTGCTGGAGGCCTGGCAGGCGCGGGGCGGCCGCGAGCCGGTCGCCGTGGCGGGCCACTCCCTGGGCGAGTACGTGGCGCTCGTCGCCGCGGGGGTCCTGGGCTTCGCGGACGGGCTGAGCCTGGTGCACGCCCGGGCCACCGCCACGCAGCGGGCCGCGGAGGCCCGTCCGGGCACGATGGTGGCCTGCCTGGGCTACGACGTCGACGTGGTCGCGGCGGCCTGCGGGGAGGCCGGCGCGTACCTGGCGAACGACAACGCGCCCGGCCAGGTGGTCGTGGCGGGCGGGCCGCGGGCGCTGGCGCGTCTGCGGGAGGCGCTGTCGGGCGGTCCGGGCCGCGGCAAGGTGGTGGACCTCGACGTCGGGGCCGCCTACCACAGCCCGCACATGGAGCCCGCGGCCGAGCCGTTCTCCCAGGCCCTCGACGGCGCGGTCTTCGCCGACGCCCGCGTCCCCGTCGTCGCCAACGTCGACGCCCTGCCCCACGCCGGCGCGGGCGAGTGGCCCGCCTTGCTGCGCCGCCAGCTCGTCCGCCCGGTGCGGTGGCGCGAGACCGTTGGCGCCCTGCGCGATCTGGGGGCCGGCACGGTTGTGGAGCTCGGTGCGTCGGCCGTGCTGACAGGACTCGTCAAGCGCACCGACCGCTCGCTGGCCCGCGGTGTCGTCACCAGCCCCGCCGACCTCGCACACCGTGCCGACCAGCCGGTGGAGGGGTGACCGTGGCCGAGCGCGACGGCGGCCGGGCCCGGCGGGGCGGGTGGGCGCTCGTGACGGGGGGGTCCAAGGGCATCGGCGCCGCGACGGCGGTCGCGCTGGCCGGCGCGGGCCGCGACGTCCTGGTGCACTTCGGCGCCGACCGGGACGGCGGCGAGCGGACGGTCGACGCCTGCCGCTCCCGCGGCGTCGACGCCCGGCTGGTGGGCGCGGACCTGCGGGAGACCGTCGAGCCCCTGACCGAGGCGATCGACGACGTCGGCGGCCTGGAGGTGCTCGTGAACAACGCGGGCGTGACCGCCGACGGGCTGGCGATGTCGATGTCCGACGAGGCGTTCGCCCTCACCGTGCGGGTCAACCTGACGGCGGCGTTCGCGCTGTCACGGGCCGCGGTACGGGGCATGCTGCGCCGCCGCGGCGGGCGGATCGTCAACATCACGAGCGTCGTCGGCCTCCACGGCAACGCGGGCCAGGCCAACTACGCGGCCAGCAAGGCCGGGCTCGTCGGGCTGACCAAGACGCTCGCGCGGGAGGTGGGCAGGCGCGGGATCACCGTGAACGCCGTCGCACCGGGCTTCATTCGAACGGGGATGACCGAGGGGGTCGACGACGCCGGCTTCCTGGACAGGATCCCCGCCGGTCGGCTGGGCGCGCCCGAGGAGGTCGCCGACGTCGTGTCCTTCCTGTGCTCGGACGAGGCCGGCTACGTCAACGGCGCCGTCGTCCAGGTGGACGGCGGGCTGTTCGCCTGACGGGGACGCCGGTGACGGGAGGGGCCAGGGGGAGCGGGCCGACCTCGTCGGCAGTCACGGAGCGCGCCCCCGCCCCGTCGGGGCCCATGCGCCTGGCACACCGCACGGTGGGCCCCGTGATCGTGCGCTGGTACCGCCCCGAGGTGACCGGCCGGGCGTGGGTGCCTGGCGGGCCGGTGATCCTGGCGTCCAACCACCGGTCGTTCCTCGACCACTACCTGCTGGGGGCGGTCGCGCCCCGCCCGGTGCGCTTCCTCGGCAAGAAGGAGCTCGCGCGGGGCCTGGCGGGCTGGGTCAACCGCACCTTCGGCATGATCCCCGTCGCCCGGGGCACCGCCGACACGGCGGCCATCGCGCTGATCGTGGACCTGCTGCGGGCGGGGGAGATCATCGGCATCTTCCCCGAGGGCACCCGCTCCCCGACCGGCGAGCTCTACAAGTTCCGCAGCGGGCTGGCCCGCATCGCGGCCGCGTCGCGGGCCCCGGTGGTGCCGGTCGGGATGGTCGGCACGGCGGTGGTGTGGCCGCGCCACCAGAAGCCGGTCGCGCAGCGCCCGGCACGCGGCGTGGTCAGGGTGCGCTTCGACGAGCCGCTCGCGCCGCCGCGCGACGACCCCCGGTCGCGACGGGAGTTCACGCAGCGTATGCAGGCCCGCGTGGCCGCGCTGTGCGGCCAGCCCCTGGCCGGCCGGTACGCGCCGATCAGCCCCACCCAGGCTGGGCCGGGATGAACCCTGTGGACATCCGGATCCCGCCGGCCCTGCTGCCCGCGGACGGACGCTTCGGCTGTGGCCCGTCCAAGGTCCCCCAGGAGGCCGTCGCGCGCCTGGCATCGGCCGCGCCCGCCCTTCTGGGGACCAGCCACCGACGGCTGCGCGTCAAGGACCTGGTGCGCCGGATCCGCGAGGGCATGGCCGCCTTCTTCTCCCTGCCCGGGGGCTATGAGGTGGCACTGGGCAACGGCGGCGCGACGCTGTTCTGGGGGGCCGCGGGCTACTGCCTGGTGCGCCGGCGCAGCGCCCACGCGGTGTTCGGCGAGTTCTCGGCGAAGTTCGCCCACGAGGTCGCCGCGATGCCGTTCCTGGAGGAACCGGTGACCGTCGAGTCGGCCTACGGCGACCATCCGACCCTCGGCCACGTCGACGGGGTGGACCTGTACGCGCTCACGCACTGCGAGACGTCCACGGGGGTGGCCATGCCGGTGACGAGACCGCCGGGTGAGGGCATCGTCGCGGTCGACGCCACGAGCGCCGCGGGGGGCCTGCCGGTCACCGTGGGCGACTGCGACGCCTACTACTTCTCCCCGCAGAAGTGTTTCGCCAGCGAGGGCGGTCTGTGGGTCGCGCTGCTGTCCCCGGCCGCCCTGACCCGCGTCGAGGAACTGCGCGCCGGCGGCCGGCACGTCCCGGCGATGCTGGACCTGGGCCTGGCGGTCGACAACGCGCGCAAGGACCAGACCTACAACACGCCCTCCGTGGCCACGCTGTTCCTGCTGGTCGAGCAGCTCGACCGGCTCAACGAGCGTGGGGGGCTGGCCGCGTCGGCCAGGGCCTGCGCCGCCAAGGCCGCGCACGTCTACGAGTGGGCGGCGGGGTCGGACTACGCGCGTCCGTTCGTGGACGACCCCGCCAAGCGCAGCGACGTGGTGTGCACCGTCGACCTCGACGACTCCGTCGACGCGGGCGACGTCAGCGCGGCGCTGCGGGCCAACGGCCTCGTCGACACCGAGGCCTACCGGAAGCTGGGGCGCAACCAACTGCGGTTCGGCGTCTTCCCGGCCGTCGACCAGGTCGACGTCGAGAGGCTGACGGCCTCTGTGGACCACGTCGTCGCCCGGCTGCGCGGCAGACCCTGAGCATCCGGCCGACCCGGTCCCAGAGGCCGCGCCGCGCCATCTGCGCCTGTCCAAGGCCTACGTCCCCGCCTACCATGAACGGCTCGCGAAGCCGGCCGTGCAGGCGGGGGGACGCGGTGGGGGAGGCCCCGGACCGCACAAGGAGGCGCAGGTGACCACCGAGGGACCGATCGACTCGGCACGTATCCGCAACGTGCTCCTGCTCGGCCACGGGGGCACCGGCAAGACCACCCTGGCCGAGTCACTGCTGGGAATGGCCGGGGACGGGGACGCGCGCGGCGGGACGCTGGATTTCGAGCCCGAGGAGCGCGACGCCGGTCGCTCCCTGGGCCTGGCCGTGGCGACCGTCTCCTGGCGGGACCACCGTCTCAACCTGCTCGATGCCCCGGGCGGCGCCGAGTCCATCGGTGACGCCTTTCCCGCCCTGCTCGCGGCCGACGTGGCGGTCTTCGTCGTCGACGCCGCCGCCGGCATCCAGTCCCAGCACGATCAGCTGTGGGCCGCCTGCGAGCGCATCGGCCTGCCGCGACTGGTCTTCTTGAACAAGCTCGACGCCCCGCGTGCCGCCTACCAGGCCAACGTGGACGCGCTGCGGGAACGCTGCGGCAGGCGTCTGGCGCCGGTGCACATGCCGATGGGCGTGGAGCACGAGTTCGACGGCGTCGTCGACCTGCTGCGCTTCACGGCCGTGCAGCTCAAGGACGGCGTCCCGGTCGAGGTGCCGGTGCCCGATCGGCGCCACGAGCAGGCGGACGCCAACCGGGAGCTGCTCGTCGAGGCGATCGTGGAAAACGACGACGAGCTGCTGGAGCGCTATCTGGAGGGCGAGGTGCCCGCGGCCGAGGAACTGGGGCGGGTGTTCGCGAGGGGCATCGCCGGCTGCGGCTTCTTCCCGGTGCTGTGCGGCTCCGCCAAGGTCAACGTCGGCGTGGGCCTGCTGGCGGACTTCCTCGTGGACGAGTGCCCGTCGCCGGCCGCGCGGGCCGATGGCGCCGGGGACGGGGCGGCCGCACTGTCCGGGCCGACCGCGGCGTACGTCGGCAAGACCCTGTCGGACCCGTACGTGGGGCGCATCAACGTCCTGCGGATCCTGTCGGGGGGGCTGGACCAGGACGCGACGCTGACCGTGGAGCGGACGGGCGCCAGCGTCCGCCTGCGCCAACTGTTCTGTCTCCGCGGCAAGGATCAGACGCCCGTCAAGGCGGTCGCGGCAGGGGACATCGTGGCCGTGGCCAAGCTGGACGATGTCCGCACCGGCGACCTGCTGCGGGCGAAGGGGGCCCAGGTCGCCGTGGAGCCGGTGCCGCCGCCGGCGCCGTTCCACGCCGTGGGGGTCGAGCCCCAGTCGGCGGGTGACGAGGACAAGCTGTCGACGACGCTGGCGCGGCTGAGCGAGGAGGATCCGTCGCTGGTCGTCGAGCGCGAGCCGGAGACCAAGCAACTGCTGCTACGGGCGTACGGCCCCGGTCATGTCGACGTCACGTTCGCCCGCATGCAGCGCAAGTTCGGCGTGTCCGTCCGGCAGGTGCCCCAGCGCATCGCCTATCGAGAGACGGTCCGTGGCGCGGCCGAGGCCACGGGCCGGCACGTCAAGCAGTCCGGCGGGCACGGCCAGTACGGCGTGGCCCACGTCGCTGTGGAGCCGCTGCCTCGCGGCGGCGGCTTCGACTTCACGGACCGCATCGTCGGCGGGGTGATCCCCAACCAGTACATCGGCTCCGTGGAGAAGGGGGTGCGCGACGCGATGGCGAAGGGGGTGCTGGCCGGCTACCCGATGGTCGACGTCGCCGTCAGCCTGACCGACGGCAAGCACCACTCGGTCGACTCGTCGGACATGGCCTTCCAGATGGCCGGGTCCCTGGCGTTCCGGGAAGCCGCCGACCGGGCCGGCGTGGTCCTGCTGGAGCCGGTCATGGACGTGGCGGTCAGCGTCCCCGACGAGCTGACCGGCGACATCATGGGCGACCTGTCCTCACGCCGGGGACGGATCCAGGGCACCGAGCCGGCCGAGCCGGGACGGACGACCGTCCGGGCGCACGTGCCGGAGGCGGAGCTGTCGACCTACACCGCCGAGATCCGGTCCATCACCAGCGGCACGGGGACCGTGTCGATGCGCTACGACCACCACGACGAGGTCCCCGAGCACGTCGCGCGCCGCATCGTCGAGCAGGTCGCGAGCGAGAGCTGAACCGCTCCGTGCCCCCGAGCCCCCGACGCGAGGAGTCTGGATGAACACCGCACGGTTGGG
>JAHWKQ010000108.1 GCA_019347785.1 Actinomycetota bacterium | reverse complement strand
AGCGACGAGCGGCGGGTCGCGATCATCGCGCCGCCGGGGCCCGGACGGCGCCGCCGCCGGCCCGCAGGGCCATGCGGTGGCCGATGGCCTCCATCACGTGCGGGGTCTCGACCAGCCAGCTGCCCTCCAGGTCGGCGCACGTCCTGGCGACACGCAGGGTCCGGTCGGACCCGCGCCCGGTGAGCTCGCCGGCGTCCACGGCCGCCGCGAGCGCCCGCAGCGCCGCCGTCGTGGTCACCGCGCGCAGCTGAGCCGGCGGCGCCTCGGCGTTGGGGGGCCCGCCCGCCCCCCACCGCCGCACGGCCCGCGCGCGGGCGGCGGCCCCCCGCGCCCCCACCGCGGCACTGGACTCGCGGGGACCGTCCGCCAGCAGATCCCCGCCGCGCAGCGGCTCCACCGCCGGGGCCAGGTCCAGGCGGTCGGTGAGCGGGCCCGACAGCCGGGCCCGGTAGGCGGCGATCGCCTCGTCGGCGCAGGCGCAGTCCGCACCACCCCCGCAGGGGCACGGGTTGGCGGCCGCCACCAGTCGGACCCTCGCCGGGTACGTCACGGTCGCGCGGGAGCGTGCCACCCGCACCACGCCCTCCTCCAGCGGCTGGCGCAGCGCGTCGAGCACGTGCCGCGGCCACTCGAACAGCTCGTCGAGCAACAGGACGCCGCGGTGGGCGAGGCTGAGCTCGCCGGGGCGGGCCACGCCGCTCCCTCCCCCCATCAGGGCGGCCACCGACACGGCGTGGTGCGGCGCGCGCAGCGGCGGCGTGTGGTCCAGGACGGGCCGGCCGACCGCCTGCTCGGAGGGCAGCCCGGCGACCGACCGCACGGCGGCGACCTCGAGCGCCTCGTCGCGGGTGAGCCGGGGCAGGATGCCCGGCAGCCGCCGCGCGAGCATGGACTTGCCGCACCCGGGCGGCCCGAGCAGCAGCAGGTGATGGCCTCCGGCGGCCGCCAGCTCCAGGGCGCGCCTGGCCTCGGGCTGCCCGCGGACGTCGGCCAGGTCCGGGGCGGCGGTGTCGGGCGCGCGGACCACGTCGTCGGGCACCGGGCGGGGCGGGCGGTCGCCGCACAGCACCGCGACCACCTCGGCCAGGTCGTCGACGGGCACCACCTGCAGCCCCTCGACCAGTGCGGCCTCGGGGGCGGCGGCCGCCGCGACGAGCACCCGCGGCACACCCCGTGGCGGCAGGGCCGCCGCCGAGGGGAGGGTGCCGGGGACGGGCCGCACGGCGCCGTCGAGCGCCAGCTCCCCCAGCAGGGCGCAGGTGTCCAGCGCCGCCCGGCCCACGCGGCCCAGCTCGCCGAGGACGGCGACGGCCATCGCCAGGTCGAAGCGCGCGCCCGCCTTCGGCACGTCGGCGGGGGCCAGGGAGACCAGCACCTTGCGGGAGGGCAGGAAGACGCCCAGCGAGGCCAGCGCCGTGCGGACCCGGTCGGCCGACTCGCGGGCCGCCGACCCCGACGAGCCGATGACGTGGAAGCCGGGCAGCCCGGCCCCGACATGGGCCTCGACGGTGACGTTCACGGCCCGCAGGCCCACCACGGCGACGCTGCGCGCGGTGGCGACCACTCAGAAGACCCCCGGCAGGTGCCGCACCCGCGCCGGGCCGCCGGAGGAGGCCGGGAGCAGGACGCCGACCACGTCGAAGCGCACCCGGGCCCGGGCACGGTGCGTGGCCAGGTAGCTGGCCGCCAGACCTCGCAGCCGCGCCCGCTTGCGCGGGGTGACGGCCTCGAAGGGCCCGCCGGCCGCCGCGTCGCGGCGCGTCTTGACCTCGCAGAACACCAGCGTGGGCCCGTCCCAGGCGATGATGTCCACCTCGCCACGCACGTCGCGTGTCGCGCAGCGCCAGTTGCGGGCCACGATCACCCACCCGCGGGCCTGCAGGTGACGGGCGGCCAGCGCCTCCCCGGTGCGGCCGAGCCGCGTCCTGGCATGTGCCATGGGCGCACGGTAGAAAGAGCGCCCCGAGATCCCCGGCGGCGCCCCGCTCAGGCTGTGGACGACGGGCGCGCCGCCCCGGTCACAGCAGGCCGGCCGCCCACGCCAGCAGGGCGCCCACGACGAGCACGGCGACGAGGAGCAGCGCCACGTCGCGGCTCTTGCCGTCCCGGTAGCGGCGGGTGGCGTTGAAGCCCACCGTCTAGCCCTCCTGCCCGCCGAGGAACGGAGGCGTCCTCGGCTCGTCCCCGCGGAGCCGCTCGACGTTGACGTCGTGGAAGGTGAGCACGCGGACGTCGGGCACGAATCGCGCGGGCCGGTGCATGTCCCACACCCACGCGTCGGCCAGGCGGACTTCGAACCACGTGGCCCCCGCGTCACCGTGTGGGGTCACGTCGACGTCGTTGGCCAGGTAGAAGCGCCGGTCGGTCTCGACGCTGAAGGTGAACATGGCGACCACGTCGCGGTACTCGCGGTACAGCCGCAGCTCCATCTCGGTCTCGTAGCGCTCGAGGTCCTCCGCGCTCATCGGGCGGACACCGGGCGTGGGCTCAGGCCGAGCAGCTGGAAGTCGGGCACGGGCCAGATGACGACGAACGCCTGGCCGATGAGCTGGTCCTCGTCGATCATGCCGAGGGTGTAGCGGCTGTCCGCCGAGTTGGGGCGGTTGTCGCCCAGCATGAAGTACTTCCCCGGCGGCACGACCCTGGGCCCGAAGTCCGAGGAGTCGCGCGCGGCCAGGTACCCGCCACGCGTGGCGGGTACCTCGCGGATGCGGCGGCCGTCGACGAACAGGACGCCGTCGCGGACCTCGACGCGCTCGCCCGGAAGGCCCATGACCCGCTTGATGAAGTCCTGCTCGCCCGGCCCGGGGGCACCCAGACCGGAGGAGAGCGTGCGCAGCACCCGGTCCAGCAGACTCTCGTCCACCGCGGAGGCCCCCGTGCCGTCCGGGGCGGTGAAGACCACGACGTCCCCGCGGGTGGGCTCGCTCAGGTGGTAGATGACCTTGTTGACCAGCACCCGGTCGCCGATGCGCAGCGTGGGCCGCATCGACGACGACGGGATGTAGAAGGCCTGCAGCAGGAACGTCTTGACGAGCAACGCGACGACGAAGGCCACGACGACGAGCACCGGCAGCTCACGCAGCGTGCCGCCCGGGCGGGCGCCCGGCGCCGGGCCGGGGGGGACCGCCGCCTCCTCGGTCCGCATACCCGTCTCGCCGGCAGGCGTGGGGCGGGGTCGGGTCTCGCGCAAGCCGCTCGGGCCCTCAGGCGCCCGTCGTCGCGCGGCGCTCCTTGATCCGCGCCTTCCTGCCGGCCAGTTCGCGCAGGTAGTACAGCTTGGCCCTGCGCACCCGCCCGCGCCGCGTGACCTGGATGTGGTCGATTATGGGCGCGTGCACGGGAAAGGTCCGCTCCACACCGATGCCGTTGAAGCTGATCTTGCGGACCGTGAAGGTCTCGCGCACCCCGCCGTTCTTGCGGGCGATGACGACGCCCTCGAACACCTGCACCCGGGAGCGGTTGCCCTCGGTCACCTTCACGTGGACGCGCACGGTGTCGCCGGGGCGGAAGTCCGGCACGTCGTCCCGCAGGTGCTCGACGTCGACCAGATCGGTGGGGTTCATCGGACAACGGCCTCCCGGGCGGACAGCGGCGGGCGTCGGTTCGAGGGCGCACGCCGTCGCGGCAGGGCGAGGGCATGGTTCCCCACGCCGGCGGGTGCCGATCAGCCAGGATAGCCACCCCGGCGTGGGAGGGTCAATCGACCTCCCCGCCAGGCTCTCCGCCCACCAGGTCCGGGCGGCGCTCGCGGGTGATCGCCAGTGCGCGGGCCCGCCGCCAGGCCGCGACCCGCGCGTGGTCGCCGGAGCGGACGACCTCCGGCACCGCCATGCCGCGGTAGACGGCCGGACGGGTGTAGTGGGGGTACTCCAGCCGCGAGCCGCTGAACGACTCCTCCACGACGCTCTCGGCGTTGCCCAGCACACCCGGGAGCAGCCGGGTGACGGCCTCGACCAGCACGCACGCCGCCGCCTCGCCGCCCGACAGGACGTAGTCGCCGACGGACACCTCGTCGGTGGCCAGGGCCTCGTGGACCCGCTCATCGATGCCCTCGTAGCGCCCGCACAGCACGAGCAGGCCGGGCTCGGTGGCCAGCTCACGGACCAGGGGCTGGCGCAGGGGGCGCCCGCGGGGGGTCAGCAGCACGGTCCTGGGACGGTCCGCGACGGCGCCGTACAGCTCCTCGGTGGCGTCGAAGAACGGGGCGGGCGCCATGACCATCCCCGGGCCACCGCCGTAGGGCGTGTCGTCGACCGTGCGGTGACGCCCCGTCGCCCACCGGCGAAGGTCGTGCACGCGCAGGTCCAGCAGACCCGACCGGCGCGCCCGGCCCAGCAGCGACACGTCGAACGGGCCGTGGAAGTAGTCCGGGAAGATCGTCACCACGTCGATGCGCATCCGCGCTCAGCCCTCGTCGAACAGTCCCCGCGGGGGGCGGACCACCACCCGGTCGCCGCCCAGCTCGACGAGCTCGGGGACCGCCGGGACGAGCACCTCGCCGCCGTCGGGGCGGGCGACGACGAGGTAGTCGTGCGCGGCGCCGGGCAGCACCGACTCGAGCACCCCCAGCGGCCGGCCGTCGGTGTCCACGACGTCGCGCCCGAGCAGGTCGTCGACCCAGAACGCCCCCTCGTGCAGCCCCACCCCGTGGCGGGGGACGGTCAGCGTCGCGTCCCGCAGCGCCTCGGCCGCGTCCCGGGTGTCGACCCCGGCGAAGCGCACGACGCGGCGCCCCGCGTGGACCCGGCTGGCCGCGACGATCAGCCGGTCGTGGCCAGCGAGCGGCTCAGCCGGCTCGTACGCCCTGCCCGGGGCGAAGTCGTCGGCCAGGTCGGGGTCGCCGATCACGTACACCTCGCCCCGCAGTCCCACGGCCCTGCCCACGACCCCGGCGACCGCGCGGTCGCGGCGGCGCCGACCCCCCGGCCGCGTGTCGGCAGCCCGGTCGGGCACGGGCGGCGCGCCGCTACTCGACGATCTCGACGGTCGCGGCCGACCCCTCGCGGGTGGCCGCCGCCTTGACCATGGTGCGGATCGCCTTGGCGGTGCGTCCCCGCTTGCCGATGACCTTGCCCATGTCGTCGGGGTGGACACGCAGCTCGAGCACCGTCTCGCCGTCGTCCTCGACCGCCTCGACCGCCACGTCCTCGGGATGGTCGACCAGGGCCTTGGCGATGTAGGTCAGCACCTCGGTCGTCATCACGCCGCTCGCCTCCTCCGCGCCCATCTAGGCCGTGCCCGTATCGTCCGGCCGGTGCTCCTGCCAGATCCCCTCGATGCGTAGCAGGTGCGCGACCTGGTTGGTGGGCTGCACGCCGTTGCGCAGCCAGTACAGGGCCCGCTCACGGTCGATGCGCACACCCGACGGCTCGCTCAGCGGTTGGTAGAAGCCGATGTCCTCGATGAAGCGCCCGTCGCGTGGCGAGCGCGCGTCGGCGACGACGACCCGGTAGAACGGCTGCTTCTTCTTGCCCTCGCGCCTGAGGCGCATCCTGACGGCCATGTTCGCGCTTCGCCCTCCGAGGTCGCCGGCGCGTCCCGGGTGCCGCCGGGCGTGAACACCCGGCGCGCCCACATCGGTACGTGGACGGGTCTGCGGTCCGGCCGCTCCGCAGGCACTCGACCGGGCCCCTCGCGACGTGGGCCCGGGGAGCCAGAGCATACATGCCGGCGGCGCCGGGGATCTCGGAGCGCTGTCATCGCCTGCGCTTCTTGCGCTTCTTCTTGCGCTTCGGGGCCTGCTTGCTGCGCGGTCCCGCGGACCCCGGCGCCGGCCGGGCCGCGCCCGGCCCCGGTGGCACCCCGCCCCCCATCCCCGGGGGGAGACCGCCGCCCATCGCCGCGAGGTCGAGTCCGCCCCCCTCCTGGGCGCGCGTGAGCTCCCGCATGGCGCGCATCCCCTGGACGCCGGAGCCGCCGCCGAGCTGCCGCATCATGCGCCGCATCTGGTCGAAGCTGCGCAGCAGCTCGTTCACCTCCTGCGCGGAGCGCCCCGAGCCCGCGGCGACGCGCTTCTTGCGCTTGCCGTTGAGCATCTTCGGATTGCGCCGCTCCGCGGGCGTCATGGACTGGATCATGGCCTCGACGCGCTTGACCTGGTCGTCGTCGATGTCCACGTCGCGCAGCTGGCGGCCAACGCCGGGGAGCATGCCGAGGAGGCTCTGCAGCGGGCCCATCCGGCGCATCTGCTGCATCTGGGTCAGAAAGTCCTCGAGGGTGAACTCGGCCTTCAGCAGCTTGTCCTGCATGTCGGACGCCTGCTGCTCGGTGTAGACCTCCTCGGCCTTCTCGATCAGCGTGAGGACGTCGCCCATCCCCAGGATCCGCCCGGCCATGCGGTCGGGGTGGAACGGCTCGAACTCCTCGAGCTTCTCCCCCACGGACGCGAACTTGATCGGCCGACCGGTGACCTCGGCGACGGACAGCGCCGCACCGCCGCGCGCGTCGCCGTCCAGCTTGGACAGCACCACGCCCGTGAAGTCGACGGCCTCCTGGAAGGCCTTCGCCACGGTGACGGCCTCCTGGCCGATCATCGCGTCGACGACGAACAGCGTCTCGGCCGGGTCGACCGCCTCCTTGATGCGCGCGGCCTGCCGCATCATCTCCTCGTCGACGTTCGTGCGCCCGGCGGTGTCGACGATCACGACGCCGGCCCCCAGGCGGCGCGCCTCGGCGAGGCTGTCGCGCGCGACGGGGACCGGGTCGCCCGAGAGCGCCGGCGCGTACACGGGCACGCCCGCCTGCTCCCCCAGCACCTCCAGCTGGCGGACGGCGGCCGGGCGCTGCAGGTCGCACGCCACGAGCAGCGGCTGCCGGCCGCGGCTGCGCAGCAGCCGGGCGAGCTTGCCGGCCGCGGTCGTCTTGCCGGAGCCCTGCAGGCCGGCCAGCAGCACGACCGCGGGTGAGCGGCTCCCCAGCTCCAGGGAGGCCGACATCTGACCGAGGATGCGCACGAGCTCGGAGTGCACGATCTTGACGACCTGCTGGCCGGGATCCAGAGCCTCGCCGACCTCCTCGCCGACCGCTCGCTCCCGGACCCGCGACACGAACGAGCGGACCACCCGGAAGTTGACGTCGGCCTCGAGCAGGGCCAGCCGGATCTCGCGCAGCGACGCCTCGACCTGCTCCTGCGACAGCCGGCCTCGGCCCCGTAGCCCGTCGATGACGGCCTCGAGCCGGTCGGAGAGCGCGTCGAACATGCCGGGTCCTCGGTACGAGTCGGGAGCGTGCGAGTGTACCGGCCGACCTCACCCACCCTCCGGCGGTCAGGGTCGCGGGTGGTCGACGGGGTCGGGCAGCAGCCGGGCGTGACCGATGCGGTCGACGGCGAACGTGCGCTCACCGGTCCGCAGGTGGCAGTAGCCACGCAGCAGGTCGTCGTCGAACGCCCACGGGTCGACCACGCGGTCGGTGGCGGCCCCGCCACGCGACGACGCGAAGTACCACAGCCGCAGCTGCCGTCCCTCCTGTAGCGCGCGCCGCACCAGCGAGCGCACCGCGCGCGGGCCGACGGCGTCCTCGGCCACCCCCGGCAGGGCCGGCGCGCCCGCCGCGGCGGGAACGACCGCGTGCTCGGAGGTCGACACGCCGGCGGCGCGCAGCGCGGCGCGCACGGC
>JAHWKQ010000107.1 GCA_019347785.1 Actinomycetota bacterium | reverse complement strand
ATCCTCGAGGAGGCGGGCCTTCCCGGGGGGGTGCTCAACGTCGTGACGAGCTCCTCGTAGGGCTCGGTGATCGGACCGCTGCTGGAGGACCCTCGCCTCCGCAAGCTGTCGTTCACGGGGTCGACGCAGGTCGGTCGGACGCTGATCGAGCAGTCGGCCCGCAACGTCCTGCGGGTGTCGATGGAGCTGGGCGGCAACGCGCCGTTCCTGATCTTCGACGACGCCGACCTCGACGCGGCCGTCGACGGCGCCATGCTGGCCAAGATGCGCAACCTCGGCGAGGCGTGCACCGCGGCCAACCGCTTCCACGTCGCCGAGCCGGTCGCCGAGCCCTTCGCCCAGCGGCTCGCCGAGCGGATGGGGGCCCTGACACTCGGCCGCGGCACCGAGGAGGGCACCGACGTCGGCCCGCTCGTCGACTCCGAGCAGCTGGGCAAGGTCACCGAGCTGGTGGACGACGCGCTCGAGCGGGGCGCGAGGGCCGTCGTCGGTGGGCGGGCCGTCGACGGGCGCGGCTACTTCTACCAGCCCACGGTGCTCGACGACGTCCCGTCCGACGCCCGCCTGCTCAAAGAGGAGATCTTCGGCCCGGTCGCGCCGGTCGCCGCCTTCGACTCCGAGGAGGCTGCGGTCGCGGCCGCCAACGACACCGAGTTCGGGCTGGTCGCCTACGTCTACACCTCCGACCTGCGCCGGGCCCTCCGTGTCTGCGAGGGTCTGGAGACCGGCATGATCGGACTGAACCAGGGCAAGGTCTCCAACCCGGCGGCGCCGTTCGGCGGCGTCAAGCAGTCCGGCTTCGGCCGTGAGGGCGGGCGCGTTGGGATCGAGGAGTACCTGGAGGTCAAGTACGTCGCGATGAACCTGTAGCCATCACCCCGGCCACTCCTCGGGCGGCACGTCGGCGTCGCCCGGGGGCGGCGCCCACGCCGGGCGGGCCGCCAGCGAGGCAGCCAGCCGCCCCGCCACTGACGACAGCCCCCGGCCGGCCAGGCGGTGCGTCACCGCCCGGGCATCCAGCGACGGGCGGCAGGCGTCCATGTCGACGGGCAGGTCGCGGCGGACCGCCATCAGCTCGACGTTGCGCAGGAACAGCGACGCCGACGGGTCGGCGCAGTCGTCCAGCAGCGCCTGACCCCGCTCGCGGCCGAGCACGCTGCGGCAGCCCAGCGGGTCGGCCACCGCCGCGGCCACCGTCGGGTAGGCCGACAGCAGCGCCCGCGCCCGGGCCCGACCGATGCCCGGGATCCCGCGCAGGTTGTCCGCGGCGTCGCCGCGCAGGGCCGCGAACTCGACGTACTGGCCGGGCTCCACGCCCATCTCGCGCCGCAGCGCCGGTCCGTCGACCTCGACGGCGTTGGCCGAGCCCGAGCGCAGTCGCAGCACCGTGGTCGCGTCGGCGATCAGCGCGAGGGCGTCGCGGTCGGACGTGGCGACCACGCAGCGCCAACCGGCCTCCCCGGCCGCGGCGACGGCCGAGCCGAGCACGTCGTCGGCCTCCCACCCGTCCGGCACGACCACGCTGACGCCGATCTCGCGCAGCGCCGCCTCGGCGCCGGCGAGCGCCGCCGACAGCGCCGGGTCGCGCGGCGGGCGGTTCGCCTTGTACCCGGCGAAGCGACGCCGTCGCACCAGCCCCGCGCGGCTGTCGAACCCCACGACGACGCCGTCCGGGCCGACCCGCTCGCACACGGCGGCCAGCAGGGCGAGGAAGCCGTGCACCGGGCCACGGCGGTCCCCCTCGGCCGCCGCCGCGGCCGCGCCGTGGAAGGAACGGTGCCCCAGCGAGTCACCGTCCACGGCCAGCAGCGTCGGCCCACGCCGGACGGCCCGACCGGGCTCCGGGGCCACCCGGGCGGGCGGGCATGGCACGGGCCGGGACGGCCGCAGGTCGAACAGGGTGGGCACCTGCATGGCCATACTCTGCCCCACCGGGCCGGCTCCGCCGCGCAAATCCGTCGACTGAAGATCAGCGGTGGTATGTCGACGGGAGGATTCACTCGACGCGCGGGGGGCGGGGCTGTCGCCGTCCGCTTATGCTGCAGCCCCGTCCTGGCTGGGAGGTCCGTCATGCACATCCGACCGGAGGGCTTCGTGGTCGCCGGGTTCCTCGCCGTCGTCGTGGCGCTCGTCGCCGTCGCCGTCGCCGGAGGCCCGGGCGCGCCGGTGGCGCCCGTGGGGTTCTTCGGCGTCGCCGCGTTGTGGGTGGGCGGCCGGCTGCTGCGCCCCCGCAGGGGCGAGCGGCCGCAGGACACGCCCCGCGCCCTGCTGGAGCGCCGACTGGCGGCCGGCGAGATCGGGCCGGAGCAGTACTTCGAGCGGGAGGCCATCCTGCGCAGCGGCGCCCCGCCCCCGCCCGCCCGTCGGCGCCTGCGCTCGGCGTCATAGCCGGGGCGCCCACACCCCCGCCCGCCGACGTCAGCGACCCGCCGTGTCGCTCGCAGAGCCCGGACCGGTGCTGCGGGTCGCCGTCGGCCAGCTGTGCCTGCCCGTCGGCCATCTCGCGCGCAACCGCGACCACATCGCCCAGACGATGGACTGGGCGCAGCGTGAGGGCGCCGACGTGCTGGTGCTGCCCGAGCTGGCGCTGACCGGCTACCCGCCCGAGGACCTGCTGCACATGCCCGGCTTCGTCGACGACAACCTGACCGCCCTCGACGAGCTGGCCGCCGGCTCCGGAGACGTCGTGAGCCTGGTGGGCTTCGTCGACTCCGTCCCCGGGGCCCCGGGCGCCGACACGACCCCCCGCAACCTGGCCAACGCGGTGGCGGTCCTCTACCGGGGTCGGGTGCGCGGGCGCTACCACAAGCACCTGCTGCCCAACTACGGCATCTTCGACGAACGGCGGTACTTCGCGCCCGGCGACCGGCTCGGCGGGACGTGGGCGATCCACTCGGCAGAGGTCGGCATCCTGATCTGCGAGGACCTGTGGTGGCCCGACATCGTCGACGCCCAGGCGGCCGACGGCGCCCAGGTGTTCCTGGTCGCCAACGGCTCGCCGTACCACCGCGGCAAGTCCGCCCAGCGCGAGGCGACCGTCGTCGACACGGCTCGCCGTTGCGGCGCCCCGGTTGTCTACTCCAACCTCGTGGGCGGCCAGGACGAGGTCGTCTTCGACGGCGGCTCGCTGGTCGTCGACGCCCGCGGCCGCGTGGTCGCCCGCGCGCCGCAGTTCACAGAGGCGCGCTTCACGGTCGACGTCGGGCTGCGCCCGCCGGCGGGCGGCCCCCGCCGCTCGACGTTCGTGTGCCGGCCGCTGCGTGAGCGGCCGGCCACCCCCACTCCCCCGCCGCCGCTGGCGCCACCCGCCGACGCGTTCGAGGAGGTCTACCGGGCGCTCGTGCGCGGTCTGGGCGACTTCGTCGACGGCAACGGCTTCATGTGGGCGGTGGTCGGGCTGTCCGGCGGCGTCGACTCCGCCCTGGTGGCCGCCATCGCCGCCGACGCCCTGGGCCCCGAGCGGGTGTGGGGGGTGATCATGCCCGGTCCCCAGTCGCCTCCGGAGTCGGTCACGGACGCCACGGAGCTGGCCACACGGCTGGGTGTGCGCTGCGACGTGATGCACGTCGGCGACGCCTACAAGCTGCTCGCGGAGCTGGGCGACCGGTTCCCCGGCGGGGACGCCGCCGCGGCCGGCGAGGGCCTGGTCCCGCGGATCCGCGGGACGCTGCTGCTGGCGCTGGCCGAGCGCCACGGCGGCGTCGTGCTCCCGACCGGCAACAAGACCGAGATCGCCGTCGGCTACGGCACCTTGTACGGCGACATGGCGGGCGGCTTCGCGGTGCTGCACGACGTACCCAAGACGCTCGTGTACCAGCTGTGCAGGTGGCGCAACCGGGTCGACGGCGGCGCCTTCGGATGGTCCGCCGGCCGTGATGTCATTCCGGGGTCGATCATCACCAAGGCACCCTCGGCCGAGCGCATGCCGGACCGTCCCGACCGGGAGGTGCCCGCGCCCTACGAGGTGGTCGACGAGATCCTGGAGCGGTTCGTCGAGCTCGCGCACCCGCTGGACGAGATCGCCGACGCCGGCTTCGACCCCGACGTGGTCCAGCGCGTCGCCGACCTGGTCGAGCGCAACGAGCACGTCCGGCGGCAGGCGCCGCCGGGCGTGAAGGTGACGTCCAAGGCGTTCGGCCGCGACCGCCGTCTGCCGCTGACCCACGGCTACCGGCCGACCGTCACCCCTGCCGGGGAGGCACGGCCGGCGACCGACCACACCGCCACCGTGGAGGACTGGCTGGAGGGCTGACGGCGCTACACGCCGAGCAGACGGCCGATCGGCTCGAGCGCGAAGTAGATCCCGAACAGCACGCTGGCCAGCACCATCATCCAGTTGAGGTCCCTGATCCGCCCCGTCGCCAGCTTGATCAGCGTGTAGGTGACGAAGCCCCAGCCGATCCCGTCGGTGATCGAGTAGTTGAAGGGCATGACGACCATCGTCAGGAAGGCGGGGATGGCGACGGTGTAGTCGCTCCACGGCAGCTCACGGGTCACCGACATCATGAAGAAGCCGACGAGGATCAGCGCGGGCGCCGTCGCCTCGGGCGGTATGACCCCGGCGAGCGGGCTGAGGAACAGCGCGAACAGGAACAGCACGCCGGTGACGACGCTCGTCAGGCCGGTGCGGCCGCCCTCGGCGATGCCGCTGGCCGACTCGATGTAGGTCGTCGCGCTGGACGCCGACGCGGCGCCGCCGGCCACGGCCGCCAGTGAGTCCACGATCAGGACCCGCGGCATGCCCGGCAGGCGGTCGTCCTTGTCGAGGAAGCCGCCCTCGTGTGCGAGCGCGATCGCGCTGCCCATCGTGTCGAAGAAGTCGGCGAGCATCAGCGTGAAGACGGCCAGCACAGCGCCGAGCGCCCCGATCTTGGCGATGAAGCCGAGGGAGAAGGCGCCCAGCAGCGAGAAGTCGGGCAGGGCGAGCACCTGCGTGGGGACCTGGGCCACGCCCGGGCCCAGGTCGATCCACAGCTCGCCCCCGCCGAGGGCGTTGACGGCCACCGCCAGCACGGTCGTCGCCAGGATGCCCAGCAGCAGCGCTCCCTTGGTGCGGCGGGCGACCAGGAACGCCGTCAGCAGCAGGCCGACGACGAACACCGCGATGCGCGCCGAGTCCATCGAGCCGCGGGCCAGCACCGGCCCGCCCTCGCCGGGGCCGGGCACGACGATGCCGGAGTTGGCGAAGCCGATGATGGTGATGAACAGGCCGATGCCGGCGCCGATCGCCTTCTTGAGCTCGACCGGGATCGCATCGAGCACCGCCTCGCGGAAGCCGGTGAGCACCAGCACGGTGATGAGCAGGCCCTCGGCGACGACGACCCCCATCGCCTCGGGATAGGTCAGGCCCTGCGCGCCCACGAGCTGGAAGGCCACGACCGCGTTGAGCCCCAGGCCGCTGGCGATCGCGAACGGGTAGTTGGCGAACACACCCATCGCGATGGTCATGACCCCCGCCACCAGCGCGGTGACGGTCAGGACCTGGGCGAAGGGCAGGCCGCTGGTGCCCGTCGCCGGGTTGGGCGTCCCCAGGATCGACGGGTTGACGAACAGGATGTAGGCCATCGTCATGAACGTGGTCGCGCCCGCGAGCACCTCGGTGCGCACGGTCGACCCGCGCTCCGACAGCCGGAAGCGCCGCTCGAGCGGGTCCGAGGGCGTGGTCGCCGGTCTCGCCATGGGTCACCCTTAACAGTCCGCGCACGGGCCTCACGACATGGGCCCACCCCGGCCCGCGGCGCACCGGCATGGTGGCACGGGTGGGGCGACGAGTCGAGCAGGCGCCGCGAGCGCCTACGGCCACAGCCGGCGAGCGCGGCGGGCCAGCGCCCGGTGGCACTCGCCGGGGTCGACGCCGAGGAGCGCCCCGTCGGACACGACCGCGCGCCCGTCCACGAGCACGTGCCGCGCGCGGCGGTCGGGCCCCAGCACGAGGCCCGCCAGTGGGTCGGGCACGTCGGCGAGGTCCTCGCCCGGCCAGACAGCGAGGTCGGCGCGCCGGCCCGGCTCGAGTCGTCCCAGGTCGGGACGGCCCAGGCAGGCCGCGCCGCCCTCGGTGGCCAGTCGCAGCGCCGCTGCCGGCCCGAGCGCGTCGGCGCGGCCCATGGCCAGCCGGGCGGTGTAGACGGCCTGGCGCAGCTCGGGTAACAGCCCCCCGACCTCGTTGGAGGCGGCGCCGTCGACGCCCAGGCCCACCGGGCACCCGGCCGCGAGCAGCCGCGGGACGCGGCACATGCCCACCGCCAGGCGCGCGTTGCTCGAGGGGCAGTGGGCCACGCCGGTCCCGGCGGCCCCCAGGCGGGCGACCTCGGCGTCGTCCAGATGCACGCCGTGGGCGACCCAGACGTCGTCGGCGACCCACCCCAGCTCCTCGAGCAGGTCGACCGGCCGCCGCCCGTGACGTCGCAGGCAGTCGCGCTCCTCGTCGGCGGTCTCGGCCAGGTGGGTGTGAAGGCGAAGGCCGTGACGGCGCGCCAGGGCCGCCGACTCGCGCAGCAGCGCCGGCGTCACGGTGAAGGGGCTGCACGGCGCCACGGTCACGACGGTGTGCTCGCCGTCGTGCAGGCGCGCCACGACGGCCTCGGTGGACGCCAGGATGGCGTCGAGGTCCTCGACCACCGCGTCGGGCGGCAGGCCCCCGTGGGCCCGGCCAAGGTCCATCGAGCCGCGGGCGAGGTGGATGCGCACCCCCACCGCGCGGGCGGCCTCGGCGGCGGCGTCAAAGACCGAGTCGTCCCCCCGGGGGACGAGATAGTGATGATCGGCCGCGGTGGTGCAGCCGCTCAGGGCGAGCTCGGCCAGGCCCACGAGCGCCGCGGCGTGCACGTCGTCGGGGTCAAGTCGCGCCCAGACCGGGTACAGCTCGGTCAACCAGCCGAACAGGTCGTCGCCGACCGCCCTGCCCCGGGTCATCCACTGGTACAGATGATGGTGGGTGTTGACCAGGCCGGGGGTGACGATGTCGCCGTCGCAGCGCAGCACCGAGTCGCCCGGCTCGGGCTCCACGCGGCCCACCCCGGCGATCCGTCCGTCGCGCACCGCCACGTCGCCGGGCCAGCGTGCCCCGCGCAGCACCAGTCTGCCGTCCACGTGCGCGATCGTATGCGGGCCGGCCCCGGACCTGTTGCGCGGGGCCGCCGGCTGCTCCACCCTGCCTGCCGAAGGACGGAACCGGGAGGGGGCATGACGATCGCGCGGCCGCACCGCCTGGAAGAGGCGCTGGACGCCCTCGCGGCGCTGCCGGGGGCCCACCTTCTGGCGGGCGGCACGGACTTCATGGTGGAGGTCAACTTCGGCCATCGCCGGCCCGAGCACATCGTGGCGCTGCGCCGCGTGTCGGACCTGGCCGGCTGGGAGGCGACCGACGATGAGATCGTGCTACGCGCCAACCTGACGTACACCCAGATCGAGCGGGAGCTGGCCGACCTGCTTCCGGCGCTGGCCGCCGCCTCGCGGACGGTGGGCTCGCCGCAGATCCGCAACGCCGGCACCGTCGCCGGAAACGTCGCCACGGCCAGCCCCGCCGGCGACACGCTGCCCCTCCTCGCGGCGATGGACGCCACCGTCGCCCTGCGGGGCGGGGACGGGGCGCGGACCGTCCCGCTCACCGACTTGGTGACGGGTCCG
>JAHWKQ010000106.1 GCA_019347785.1 Actinomycetota bacterium | reverse complement strand
AGGAACTGCTCGATGCGGCGCGCATAGATGACCTTGCTGCCCGCTCGCCGATCCGCGGCCGGGGCGCCGACAGATTTCAATACGACCTGATTGTGACTCGTGAGGGCGGGCTGCGGCATGTTACGGTCGCTGAGGACGCGCTTTCCCCTGAGCTACGTGAAGTAATCGACCGAGTCCTGGATCGAGGCTAACCAGCCAGGCGTGCAAAGGTTGGCGGGCGGGACCAACCCGAGCCGACCTCATCTAGTCGTGGGTTTCCGGATCTCGTCTGACGCGCCCATGATGCGGACCGACTGCGACGCGCTGAGAATGTCGTAGATCGCCTCCGAGAAATGCGGTGTCTTGGTGTCGAGCCTTCCCGCCCAGAGCGTGGGCCGCAAGACTCTCAAACGACCTGGAGCAACCAGCTGGGGTCAGGCCACGTCCCCGCTAGTCGTCCGCCAGCTGGGACGATAGCGGTTCACCATGGACAGGCACAACTGGGCTTGTCCAAGGTGGGTTGGGACGGTCTGACGCGAGGGTGCGGTCGAGTCCAGGAGACGTGAGGCCGATTGTGGCTAGGTTGTGGCCACCGAGCTGGATGACGGCGGTCTCGGGCGAACGGCAGCAGACAAGAGCACGCCCGTGTCCAGTAAAGACGTCCTATGGTGGACGCCTGCGGACGTCCCGCCTCCCACTCGTAATGAGCAGGTCAGGGGTTCGATTCCCCTCCCCGGCTCCAGATCTGTCACCAGATCACCTCTCCGAGAGCGGACCCGAAGACCCGGCCACGCGGGGATCTCCGCCTCGGCCGGTCCGGCGAGGAAGGCGAATACTGGGACGAGCCCGGCTGAACCCCCGGAGGCTTGCACCCGATGGCACTGCCGTCCCCTGCCCTTTCCACGCCCGCCCCGGTGGTGCTGGCCCACGAGAAATGGTTCGTCGAAGCGCCCGGGGCCTATCCCACCGACTGGGGATTCTTCCTCAGCCCGGCGTCGCTGGCGGGCGCCGCCATCGCCGTGTGCCTGGCCGTGGTGTGGCGGATCGTCGCGCTGCGCGGTCCCCGCCCCGAGGTGGCCGTGCTGGCCCCGCTCGGCCGCCTCGCACCGTGGGTGCCACGGCTACTGGCCGTGCATCTCGGCGTGTCGCTGCTCGCCCTGTCGGTGACCAACAGCTACCTCGCGCCGCACCTGTCACTGCAGGACGTGCCGGGCGGCGGAGCCATCGCCCTGGCCCAGGGGTTCCTCGGGGTTTGGCTGATTTCCGGAGTCCGGCTGCGGCCGGCCAGCGTCTGCGTGGTCGCCCTCGGCCCGCTCGGCCTGGCGCTCGCGGGCCCTGTGGCCGTGCTCGAGGCGGTCGACCTGCTGGGGGTCGCGCTCTTCCTCGCCCTGCTGCCGCCCTCGGCGGACCGCTGGGGTGCGCGCCCCGTCGACGCCGAGGGGCTGCGCACGCCGTTGCTGGCGCTGAGGACGTGCGCCGGTCTGGCGCTGATCGTGCTGGCGTTCAGCGAGAAGTTCACGACCCCGGCGCTGGCCGTCGAGCTGCTGGAGCACTACCCGGCGCTGGACCTGTTCCGCCTTGCCGGCATCGACCTGCCTGATGAGGCGTTCGTCCGGGTCGCGGCCTCCGTGGAGCTGCTGTTCGGGCTGCTGCTCGTCTCCGGGGCCGCCCCGCAGGTCGCGGTGCTGGTGGCGGGCATCCCGTTCAACGCCACCTTGTTCTTCTTCGGCGCCACCGAGCTCATCGGGCACCTGCCCGTCTACGGCATCATGCTCGCGCTGCTGGTCTACGGCTCGCACCCGCACCTGTCCGCGGTCGCGCCGAGCTTGCGGGTCTCGCTCCGACAGATGCGGGCGACGCGGTACGCGGGCGACGCCAGGGAGGAGAGTGCGGCCTAGGCGCGGCCCATCAGCAGCAGGTCGTCGACCGAGCCGGCGCCGGCCGCCTCCAGCCGGGTCGCCAGAGCCAGGAAAACCTGGGCCGCGGTGAGGGCGTCACCGAAGGCGTGGTGTGGTCGGTGCACCGGCACCCCCAGGCGTCGCGCCAGGGTGGTCAGGTTCGGCTTGGACCCGGAGTCGGGGGCATCACCTTCCCGGCGGGCCAGGCCCGCCCACAAGGCTGCCGTGTCCACGACCGCCAGGGGTCGGATGCGCACGCCGAGGCGCCGGAGCATGGCCTGTTCGATGGCCGCGCCGTGGGCCACCAGGACGCGCCCGGCCAGCACGGCCCCCACGGTATCGGCCACCTCGGCGAGCGGCGGTGCTACGGCGAGGTCCTCGGGCACCAGGCGGTGGACGGCAATCGCGTCGCCGGGGACGACCCCCTCGTGGCGCACGAGCGTGTAGCCCGCCCCGCCGAGGACCGCGCGCCCGTCGACGACGGGGACCCAGCCCACCGACACCGGACGGGCACGGGGGAACCTGGGGCCCGACGTCTCGAAGTCCAGCACCAGCCAGGACGTCTCGCGCCAGGGTCGGACACGCAGGGCGGTGAGAGCCCGGCGACTGTCGCGCCGCCGCCTCCACCACGACACCGGTCCAAGGGCCGATGCGCCCCACCCGTTGCGGGCCCCCGTCCGCTCCGACGTCACCCGAGCCGCTCCGTGTGGTAGCGCTGCGCCACCCATTCCTGCGCCGCCCGAACGGCCTTGAACACCTCGCGCAACTGCGAGCGGACCAGCGGCGACAAGGTCGTGGGATCGATCCAGTCCCCATCCCCGTCGTCTCGATCACCCGAGGCCCCGGCGCGCCCCAGGTGGCCGGCCTGGGACAGCAGGCGCACGCGCACGCCCAGCTCGTGGCCCTCCCCCAGGGTGGCCACCAGGTCCGCGGACACCACGCCGTCCGCGCCGGCGGCCGTCAGGCGCTCGTGGGTTCCCATCTCGTCGCCGCCGCGCGTCAGGGCGAACAGCCGTGCGAGGTCGGTGATCGGCAGCAGCGCGCCCGTCTTCACGTTGAAGGCGCCGGAGTGTTCTCCGCCCCGGGCCACCACGAGTCGTCCCAGGAAGCCGAGCGGCGGCCGGTGGCGCACGGCCTGTCCGGCCACATGTGCCAAAAAGATCCCCGAATCGGCGGCCCGGGCCCGGACCGGCCGCAGATGAGGCTCGACGGCCGGCCGACGACCGTCGTTCCCGGGACCGGCGGCCGTGCGCACGTCGAAGGCGATGGCCGACTTCAGCAGCGCCTCCGGTTCGGGTGCCCGCACCCAGTCCCCGAAGCGCCGGCGCCAGCCGTCCGCGTCGTGCCGCCACTCGGTGCGCTCGGCCATCACCCCGCCGTCGCACCGCGGGTAGCCGCACTCCGCGAGCGCGGCGGTCACCGCCGTCCCCAGGGCCTCGAACCACGCCAGGCCGGGGGCGTCGAGCCCCGCCGGCACCAGGAGGCCGGTGTCCTGGTCGCCGCCCAGCGTCCGCTCGCGGCGGGCCTGGCTGCCGAAGACGAGGAAGCCGTACGGGCCGGGCCTGGGACCGTGCCGAGCCGCGACGTCCGGCTCGACGAGCTGCAGCGCCCGCTGCACGACCCGGTCGGCCACCGCGGAGAGGACCCGGCAGACCAGCTCCGCGTGCGTGCCGGCGTCGAGCATGAAGCGCACCGTCGACGGCAGCGACCCCAGCGTGCGCGCCAGCGCCTCGACCGTGGGGGCCTCCCCCAGTGCCGTGCGCAGGTGCAGCGGGTCGGCGGTGCGGGCGCGGAGCATGTCGCCGGCGGACAGCATGCCCACGAGCGCCTCACCGCCGTGTTCCGCTTCGACGACCGGCAGGTGGTGCACGCCGGCCTCGAGCATGGTCAGCAGCGCGTCGGAGACCGGCGTCGCGGTGTCCACTGTCCGCACCGGCCTGGTCGTGATCGCCGCGACCGGCGTGTCCGGGGACAGCCCTTCGGCCACCAGGCGCATGCGCAGGTCGCGGTCGGTCACGATGCCGAGCCCGCTTCCGCCCGCAGCGTGGTCGGGATCACCGGGCGTGACGACCAGGGCGGACACTCCGTGGTCGCGCATCTGGGCGGCCGCCTGCCGGCAGGTCGAGCGCTCGTCGACCGTCAGCAGCGGGCCGCGCATGATCGCGCCCACGGACACGCGCCCGGGGTCGCCCGCGCGCAGGTCCGCCGCCGCCCCGGACACATCGCGCGCCGCCCCGGACACATCGCGCGCCGCCCCGGACACATCTCGCGAGGCCCCGGCCAGGCGCAGCTGCTCCGGGCTCGCCGACCACGCCAGGTCGGTGGCCGACTCGGGCAGCAGCACGAGCAGCGCCGCCTCGACGGCCTGCAGGCGCCCGGGGCCGGGTGCGACGTACTCCCCCGCCGAGGCCAGGTCGGTCCGCCGGCCCTCTGCGTCGGTGACGAGAAGTGCGCCGCGCTGCACCACGAGCGGATGCGCGGCGTCCTCCGCGCGCACCGCGTCGCCCTCGGCGACGTAGGCGATACGGGCGTCGCGAGCCAGTTCGACCAGGTCGGCGTCGGCCACGGCCGTGAACGCCGGACAGGCGGCCAGGAGGCGCACGACGTCCTCGAGGGCCTCGGGGACCACGGAACCCGGCACGACGCAATCATCGCACCGGATCCTGCCCGCGTTCACCGCACCCGAGCCTGGGCGCCGCACGAGCGGGGCCTACCCCGGTTCGCCAACTTCCACGATGCCCGCGGAGCCGTCGACCGCGACTCGCTGGCCGTCGGCGATCCGGTCGGTGGCGCCGGTCACGCCGACCACCGCGGGAATGCCGTACTCGCGGGCGACGACCGCGCCATGGGACATCGCCCCACCCATCTCCATGACCAGCCCGCCCGCGGTGAGGAACAGGGGCGTCCAACCCGGATCGGTGGACGGGGCGACCAGGATCTGTCCCGGCTCCAGTCGGGCGCCCACCGGGTCGAGGACCACCCGCGCCCGCCCGTTCGCCACGCCCGCCGAGGCGGGAGTTCCCCTCAGCCCGTCGCCGGAGGGCGTGGTCCCGGCCTCGGGCTCGGTCCCGTCCGACAGCAGGATGCGCGGAACGTGGCGACGGCGCAGCTCGCGGTCGTAGTCACGCCGGCGCTCGCGGACGAGGTCGCGGACATCCCTGCCACCCAGGGCCTGGCGCGCCTCGTCCAGACGGAGGAAGAAGATGTCCTGAGCCGACTCCAGCCGCCCCGTGGCGGCGAGCTCGTCGCCGACGGCGCGCAGGAGCCGACGGACCTCGCCGAGCAGCACGACCATGCAGAACTTGGGCATCTCGCGCACGCCCGCCAGCGCCCGGGCGCGCCGCAGGCAGAACCCGACCATCGCGCCGCGCACCCGACCGCGGGCCCGCGCCCGTCGGGTCAGCTCGGTCACCATGGCCTCCGCCGATGCCCTGCCGTGCTCGAACCGGGTGTCGGGCCCGCCCTCCGGATCGTCCAGGCGCAGGTAGTTGGCGAGCACGCCGAGGATGTGCGTCGGGTCCTCGGACCACCGGGGCAGCCCCAGATCGACCTCCGCGACCGCGCGATGGCCGTAGGCCCCGAGGAAGTCGTCGAGGCCGCGCTGCAGCGTGGGTGGCAGGCTTCGGGAGCGGTAGCGCTCGGCCAGTTGCCCCGCCGGCGTCGTCAGAAGCAGTCGTGCGGTCTCCGGTTCGCGGTGCAGGCGGCGGGCGAGCCCGAACAGCTCCAGGTCCATCCCGGTCGTGACGTTGTCGGGGACGCTGCGCAGCACCGTCTGCCGCTCGTCGCCGGTCGCCAGCCCACGGAGCAGCCTGCCGGCCAGCTCGAACAGCCCCATGCCCAGGAAGACGGCCGGTGCGACTTCGCCGACGACCGCGGGCGGCCCGGCGCCGGCGAGCCGCTGGACCCGGTCGAGCGGATCGGCCGGGGAACCGACCGCCGCCGCCCGCAGCCGCTCGGGCACACGGCGGTGTCTCGCGCGCAGCGCCTCCGGGTCGAGCAGAGCCCGAAGGACCGTCGCCGGCGCGCGGGAGCGGAGCACGGCCGTGGCGGCCCCGCGCAGCAGGCGCCGCCGGGAGCCGGGGACGAGGCTCAGCCGGTCGTCGGTCAGCAGGCCCCGGACCACCGCCGCTGAGCGGGTCTCGGCCAGGCTGAGGCCGCGCGTCAGCAGCAGCCTGCCCTCCCCGGTGCGCAAGGCGGGTGTCAGGTCGAGGAACAACCGCTCGCCCGCCTCGGCCATGGCGGCCGGCCCGGCGATGACGTCCCGGGGGCCGTGTCCGGCCAGGCCCGCCAGGCCGGACCCCATGACGCGGAAGACCGAGCGCGACATGGGCGTCAGCGGGCGGGTGACTCCCTGCGCGACGTTGAACGAGAAGTACACCCGCAGGGGATCCTCGGTGGCGCCCGCGGGCAGCGGGTACAGGGTGGTGATCGGCCGCGCCTGGGTCAGCCAGGCCCGCCCGGCGCGGTCGATCGCCCACTCGGTGTCCTGCGGTGCCCCGTAGAGGGCCTCGACGCGCCGTCCGAGGGCCGCCAGCGCCCGGACCTGGTCCTGGCTCAGGCAGGCCGACCCGCGCTGGTCGCGAAGCTGCACGCGCTCGGTGCCCCCACCGGGCACGGAGCGGATCGCGACCCGCTTGTCGCCGAGTCGGCGCTCGACGATCTCACTGCGGGACCCGACGACGAAGTGGTCGGGGTTGACCGCGCCGGACACGACGGCTTCGCCGAGGCCCGGACCGGCGTCGATCACGACCCGACCGCGATGCCCGGTCACCGGATCGGCGGTGAACATGACCCCCGCGACCTCGGCGTCGATCATCCTCTGGACGACGACCGCCATGCTGACACCGGCCGGGTCGACCCCGTTGCGGTTCCGGTAGGTGACCGCGCGGTCACTCCACAGGGACGCCCAGCAGCGCCGGAGCGCGTCGAGCAGGGAACGGGGTCCGACGACGCCCAGCACAGTGTCCTGCTGGCCGGCGAAGCTCGCGTCGGGCAGGTCCTCGGCGGTGGCCGAGGAGCGGACGGCGACCGGGACATCCGTCCCGAGCCGGCGGTACGCCTCGGTGACCGCCTCCTCGACCAGCGCGGGGATCGGCGCCTCGAGAATCCGGGTGCGGATGGCAGCCGGCTCGTCGGCTCCCGTGAGCGGGGCGCCCGGGTACGCCCGGGTCGTGAGACAGAAGCCGGCTGGCACAGGCAGTCCGGCGCGGGTCATCCTGCCGAGGTTGGCCGCCTTGCCCCCGACGAGAGGCAGCATGTCGGCCTCGAGTGCCTCCAGCGGCAGCACCAAGGCAGGCTGGGACCCGTCAGACGACGGAACGCTGTCCCGCATCGCGTCGCCTCCCCGCCGCATCGGCGAGCAGGCCCATGGCGCGGTCGACCACCGCCTGCTCTTCCTGCGAGAGATGGGCCATCAGCGACAGCTGCGCGTCCGCGCGGCCACGCTCGATCCTGGACAGCAGCGCGCGCCCCTCCCGGGTGACGTGCACCCGCCTGGCGCGCCGGTCCCGTTGGTCCTCCACCCGACCGACCAGCCCGCGGCGCACGAGCTGGTCGATGAGGCGGCTGGTCGCCGACAGCGAGCGTCCGATCGCGTCGGCGACCTCCCCCACCGTGTGCCCCCCGCTGCTGTCCAGCAGGTAGAGGGTGGCCAGCTGCGCGAGCGTGAAGTCCGCGTCGCCGGTCGCCCGCATGAGGCTCAGCACGAACTCCGGCGCGATCCCGCGCCTGAACGCCGCGATCGTCCGCGAGAGCCGCTTCCCATCTGCTTG
>JAHWKQ010000105.1 GCA_019347785.1 Actinomycetota bacterium | reverse complement strand
TGATCCCCTTGGCCTCGGCGAGCCGGCGGACCTGTTCCACCAGCTCGAGGTTGCGTCGGAAGTTGTCACCCTGGAAGCGCGGCGAGTTGCGCCGGTAGTCGCCCTCGGGAAAGTCGTCAGGGGAGGAGAACGCGCCCGTCAAGAAGCCGCGGCCCAGCGGGCTGTAGGCGACGAAGCCGATGCCCAGCTCGCGCACGGTGGGCAGGATCTCGTCCTCGCACTCGCGCGACCACAGCGAGTACTCCGTCTGGAGCGCGGCCATGCGATGCGTCGCGTGCGCGCGCCGGATCGTGTCGGGCGCCGCCTCGGACAGGCCGAGGTGCCGGACCTTGCCCGCCCGCACCAGCTCGGCCATCGCGCCGACGGTCTCCTCGACCGGCACGTCGGGGTCGATCCGGTGCTGGTAGTACACGTCGATGACGTCCACGCCCAGGCGCTCCAGCGACGCGTCGCACGCGCGCCGGACGTACTCCGGCCGGCCGTTGACCCCGACCCTGGTGCCGTCCTCGCGGCGCTCGTTGCCGAACTTCGTGGCCAGGACGACCTCGTCGCGCCGCCCGGCGATGGCCCGCCCCACCAGCCGCTCGTTGGTGAACGGCCCGTACATGTCGGCGGTGTCGAGCAGGTTGACGCCGATGTCCAGCGCCCGGTGGATGGTCGCCACCGACTCCGGCTCCTCGGGCTCGCCGTAGAACTCCGACATGCCCATGCAGCCCAGGCCGATGGCCGAGACCTCCGGTCCGGATCCCAGACGCCGTCGTCGCATGACCTGCCTCCTCGTCCGTCGGCGTGCGAGGTGCGTACCCGCGGAGGTGTCCGGCGTACCCCGCCCGGCCCGCGGCCGTCGGCCCGGCCACGGCTACGCTCGGCCGCATGCGGTTGCGGTCCCGTCAGCGTCGCGCGGCGCTCGGCCTGGTCGTGGTGGCGCTGACCGCCTGCACGTCGTCGGCCCAGCCCGGTCCCCGTCAGCCATCGCCGACGGCCGCCTGCGGGCCGGTGCGGCGGCCGCCCGTCCAGGTGTTCGGGCACCTCGTCGGCGACGCCGAGCCGCCCGTGCCCTACTCATCGACGCCGCCCACGTCAGGCTGGCACGCCTCGGGCGTGCCGTCGATCGCGCCCCGGCCGCCGGGCCGGCCCCTCAGCGAGCCCGAGCAGGTCTCCGTCCTGGAGGCCGGCGGCGTCGTCGTCACCCACCGCGGCCTGGCGGCCGCCGGCCGCCGGGCCCTGCACCGGCTCGCCGAGCGGCGCTACCCCGGTCGGGTCGCCGTGACCGCCTACGACGAGCTGGCGCCGGGGCGGGTGGTCATGGCCGGCTGGGGTGCGCTGCAGCGGTGCGACGGGGTCGACCTCGGCGCCGTGGCGGCCTTCGCCGACGCCCACGCCGACGAGCACCCCTCCGCCCACTGAACCGGAGCTACGCTTCGCGGGCGGTGCGTGGCGACTGGGGAGGCATGCGCGTCTCGCTGTTCATCACCTGCTTCAACGACACGCTGTTCCCCGACACGGGCAGGGCGGTCGTCACGCTGCTGGAGCGCCTGGGCCACACGGTCGACTTCCCCCTGGAGCAGACCTGCTGCGGTCAGATGCACTTCAACACCGGCTACCAGCGGGAGGTCGTGCCGCTGGTCCGCCGCTTCGTGGACACCTTCGCCGACAGCGAGGCGGTCGTGACCCCGTCAGGCTCCTGCGCGGGGATGGTCCGCGACCACTACGGGCGCATGGCCGAGGTCGCCGGGGACGCCGGCCTGGCCGAGGCGGTGGCCCGGCTGTCGCCCCGGGTGCAGGAGCTGTCCGAGCTGCTCGTGGACACCCTCGGGGTCGTCGACGTCGGCGCCTACTACCCGCACCGGGTGACCTACCACCCGACGTGCCACTCGCTGCGAGCGCTGCACGTCGGCGACAAGCCCCTGCGCCTGCTGCGGGCGGTGCGGGGCATCGACCTCGTCGAGCTGCCCGCCGCCAGCGAGTGCTGCGGCTTCGGGGGCACCTTCGCGCTGAAGAACGCCGACACCTCGACGGCCATACTGTCCGACAAGCTGCGGCACGTGCTCGACACGCGCGCCGAGGTGCTGACCGCCGGGGACAACTCCTGCCTGATGCACATCGGCGGGGCGCTGAGCCGCCAGCGCACCGGCGTGCGCACCGCGCACCTGGCCGAGATCCTCGCCGCCACCGAGAGCTGAGGAGACGATGAGCGCCGAGGTCGGGTTCCGTCCGGAGCCGTTCCCTGTGGCCGCCCGCACGGCCCTGGCCGACGCCCAGCTGCGCCGCAACCTGGGCAAGGCCACCACGACGATCCGCGCCAAGCGGGCGCAGGTCGTGGGCGAGCTGGACGACTGGGAGGCGCTCAGAGAGGCGGGGCGGGCGCTCAAGGAGCGGGTCCTGCGCCACCTCGACGACTACCTGGAGCAGCTCGAGGAGTCGGTCACGCAAGCCGGCGGCCACGTTCACTGGGCCCGTGACGCGGCCGAGGCCAACCGCATCGTCGCCGAGATCGTCACCGGCCACGGCGAGCGCGAGGTCGTCAAGGTCAAGTCGCTGACCACCGACGAGACCGGGCTGAACGAGGCGCTCGCGGCTGCCGGCGTGTCGGCGTGGGAGACCGACCTGGCCGAGCTGATCGTGCAACTCGGCCGGGACGCGTCGTCGCACATCCTGGTGCCGGCGATCCACAAGAGCCGGGCGGAGATCCGCGAGCTCTTCCTGCGCACCCTCGACGTCGACGAGCTGACCGACGAGCCCACCGAGCTTGCCGGCGCCGCCCGCGCCCACCTGCGGCGCAAGTTCCTGTCGGCCAGGGTCGGCGTCAGCGGGGTCAACTTCGCCCTCGCCGACAGCGGCACGGTGTGCGTCGTCGAGTCAGAGGGCAACGGGCGGATGTGCGTGACGCTGCCGGACGTGCTCGTCAGCGTCATGGGCATCGAGAAGGTCGTGCCCACCTGGCGCGACCTGGAGGTGTTCCTGCAGCTGCTGCCGCGCAGCTCGACGGGCGAGCGCATGAACCCGTACACGTCGTTCTGGACCGGGGTCGCCGACGGCGACGGGCCGCAGGAGTTCCACCTGGTGCTGCTCGACAATGGCCGCACCGACGTGCTGGCCGACCGCATCGGCCGCCAGACGCTCAACTGCATCCGCTGCTCGGCGTGCCTGAACGTCTGCCCGGTCTACGAGCGCACCGGCGGTCACGCGTACCGCTCGGTCTACCCGGGGCCCATCGGCGCGATCCTCACCCCCCAGCTTCAGGGCATCGACCGGGCGGGATCGCTGCCGTTCGCCTCCACCCTGTGCGGGGCCTGCTACGAGGTCTGCCCCGTCAAGATCGACATCCCCGAGGTTCTCGTCCACCTGCGCGCGCGCGTCGTGGAGCATGCCGCGGGCACGCGGCCCGTCCCCGGCCCGGAGGCCCTGTCGATGCGCGCGCTGGGCTGGGTGTTCGCCGACCGGCGGCGCTACGAGGCCGCGCAGCGAGCCGCCCGAGCCGGCTCGGTGACCATCAGCCGCCATGGGCGCATCCGCCGGCTGCCGGGGCCGCTGGCGGCCTGGACCGAGGGCCGCGACGCCCCCACCGTGGCCAGGCAGAGCTTCCGCCAGTGGTGGGCCGCCCGCGGGGGTGCGCGCTGACGGCCGGCGCGAGGCGGGAGGTGCTGGCGCGGGTTCGCGCGGCGCTGCGCGACGTCCCCCCCGACGAGGCGCCGAAGGACGTGCCGGTCGAGCGCGGCTACCGCACACGCGATGACGCGCCCCCCGGCGAGCTGATCGACCGCTTCGCCGAGCGGGTCGAGGAGTACGAGGCGCGCGTCCTCCGCGTCGACGCCGACCAGGTGGCGGCGGCCGTCGCCACCGCGTGCGCGGCCCGCGGCGCCCGGCGGCTCGTCATCCCGCACGACCTGCCGGCCGAGTGGCGTCCCGACGGTGTCGAGCTGGTGGCGGACCGGGTCGGGGCGCCGCTGGACCACGCGACCCTGGACGGGCTCGACGGGGCGCTGACCGGCTGCGCGCTGGGCATCGCCGAGACCGGCACGATCGTGCTCGACTCGGGCGCCGGTCAGGGCCGGCGGGTCATCTCGCTGCTGCCCGACTACCACCTGTGCGTCGTCGGCGCCGACCGTGTCGTGGGGTCGGTGCCCGAGGCCGTCGCCGCGCTGGCCGACGCGGTCGCGGCCGGCCGCCCGCTGACGTGGATCTCCGGGCCGTCGGCCACCAGCGACATCGAGCTGGACCGTGTCGAGGGCGTGCACGGGCCCCGCACCCTGGAGGTCCTGCTCGTCGGCTGACCCTTGGCGTCACCGGCCTCCCGGAGCACACTGCGGGCACCCCCAGAGGCGGAGGCTGGCCATGGCGACGGAGACGCAACCGGACCGGACCGGGCTGCCGGAGGGCGTCGCGCCCGCCGGCGCGGTCAGCATGGAGGAGCTGGCGCTCGCCGCGCGCAACCACGGGATGCCCCTTGAGGGGCTGCGCTACGACCTCACGCCGGTCGGCCTGCATTATCTGCTGATCCACTTCGACATCCCGCACCTGGACGAGACGGCGTGGGCGCTGTCCGTGCGCGGGCGGGTGCGCCGGAGCCTGGAGCTGACGCTCGAGCAGGTGTGGTCGCGGCCGGCGGTCACCCTGCCGGTGACGATGGAGTGCGCCGGGAACGGCCGGGCCCGCCTTGACCCGCGGCCCATCAGCCAGCCGTGGCTGCACGAGGCCGTCGGCACCGCCGAGTGGACCGGTACACCGCTGGCACCCATCCTCGACGAGGCCGGTGTGCTGGACGACGCGGTCGAGGTGGTCTTCACCGGCCACGACCGGGGCGTGCAGGGGGACGTCGAGCACCATTACGAGCGCAGCCTGACCGTCGACGAGGCCAGGCGGGACGACGTGCTGCTGGCCTACGCCGTGAACGGCCAGCCGCTGCCGCCCCAGCACGGCTACCCCCTGCGCCTGCTGGTGCCGGGCTGGTACGGGATGACCCACGTCAAGTGGCTGCGCGCGGTCACCGTCGTCGCCGAGCCGTTCACCGGCTACCAGCAGGTCGACAGCTACCGGCTGCGCCAGTCCAAGGAGGAGCCCGGCGACCCCGTCACCCGGATCCGGGTGCGCGCCCTCATGGTCCCCCCGGGGATTCCCGACTTCCTCACCCGCCGGCGCGTGCTCACGGCCGGCGAGTGCCTCCTGGAGGGTCGGGCCTGGTCGGGCACGGCGCCGGTGACCCAGGTCGAGGTCAGTACCGACGCAGGCGCGACGTGGCGCCCGGCCGAGCTGGGACAGCCCCTGGGCCGCCATGCGTGGGCGCCCTGGTCGTACCGGTGGACGGCCGTCCCCGGCGATCACGTGCTGTGCTGCCGGGCGAGCGACGCCGACGGCAACACGCAGCCGGTCGACCAGCCGTGGAACGTCGAGGGCATGGCGAACAACATGGTCCAGCGTCTGCCCGTGCGGGTGGACCCCCCTCGCCGTTGAGCGCACGGTGACCGCGCCGGCGGCCTCCGGCCTGCTCGACGGCTTCGAACGCACGCGGGTCGACACCGGCGAGGCCACCATCGCGGTCCGCACCGGCGGCGCCGGCCCGCCGGTGCTGCTGCTGCACGGCTACCCCCAGACACAGGTCATGTGGCACGCCGTCGCCCCCCGCCTGGCCGAGGACTTCACCGTCGTGCTGACCGACCTGCGCGGCTACGGCGACAGCTCCAAGCCCGCCGGCGATCCCCGGCACCGGACCTACTCCAAGCGCGCGACCGCCCGGGACCAGGTCGAGGTGATGGCCCGGCTGGGATTCGGCCGCTTCAGCGTGGTCGGACACGACCGGGGCGGCCGGGTGGGGCACCGTCTCGCGCTGGACCATCCGGACCGTGTCGCCCGGCTGGCCGTCATCGACATCGCGCCGACCCGCATGATGCTGCACACCGCGGACATGGAGTTCGCGCTCGCCTACCACCACTGGTTCTTCCTGTCCCAGCCCTACGACCTTCCCGAGCGGCTCATCGGCGCCGACCCCGACTACTGGGTGCGGCGCAAGCTCGGCGCCCACGACGGCGGCGAGCGCCGCTTCCACCCCGCCGCCCTCGCCGAGTACCTGCGCTGCTTCCGGGACCCCGCCACGGTCCACGCCGGCTGCGAGGACTACCGCGCCGCCGTCTCCGTCGACCTCGAGGACGACGAGGGCGACATGGACGCACGGGTCCGCTGCCCGGTGCTCGCGCTGTGGGGAGACGGCGGCTTCGTCGGGCGCCACTACGACGTCGTGGCCGCCTGGCGGGAGCGGGCCGCCGACGTGACCGGCCACGGGCTGCCGTGCGGCCACTACGTGCCGGAGGAGGATCCCGCGGGCACCTGCGACAGCCTGCGCCGGTTCCTGTGCGGATGACCGCGCGCCCCCGAGCGCACCGCGGTCATCGCTCAATGGTCTCGTCTGCCGCAGGCTCGTCCAGGGGGCGACCATCCACGCCCACGGTGGTGCCAACCCCCCACGGGGCGCTTAGGATGTCCGGCCGGCTGGAGCCGGCTGATCGGGAGGCGGGATGGGGCACACGGCGACGGCCGCGACCGGACGGGCGCCCGACATGGACGTGGAGGGGCTGGCGCGGCGGCTGCGGGCCGACGTGCGCGGGGAGGTCCGTTTCGACGCCGGCAGCCGCGGGGCCTACTCGACGGACTCCTCGAACTACCGCCAGGTGCCCATCGGCGTCGTCGTGCCGCTCGACACCGACGACGTCATCGCCACGGTCGCGGCCTGCCGGGGCTTCGGGGCGCCCCTGCTGTCGCGGGGCGGGGGCACGAGCCTGTCGGGCCAGACGACGAACGTCGCCGTCGTCGTGGACTTCAGCAAGCACATGCGCCGGGTGGTCGAGCTGGACCCCGACCGCCGAGTCGCGCGCGTCCAGCCCGGCGTCGTCTGCGACGAGCTGCGCGACGCCGCCGAGGAGCACGGCCTGACGTTCGGGCCCGACCCCGCCACCCACAACCGCTGCACGCTGGGCGGGATGATCGGCAACAACTCCTGCGGCGTCCACTCGCTCATGGCCGGGCGCACCGTCGACAACGTCGAGTCCCTCGACGTGCTGTGCTACGACGGCACGCGCCTGACCGTGGGCCCGACCGACGACGACGAGCTGGACCGCATCGTCGCCATGGGTGGCCGTCGCGGGGACATCCACCGCCGGCTGCGGCGGCTGCGCGACCGCCACGCCGACGCGATCCGCGAGCGCTACCCGGACATCCCCCGGCGGGTGTCGGGCTACAACCTCGATGAGCTGCTGCCCGAGCGCGGCTTCAACCTCGCCCGGGCGCTGGTGGGCACGGAGGGCACATGCGTCACCGTGCTGGAGGCGACCTGCCGGCTGGTGCACAGCCCACCCGCCCGCAGCCTGCTGGTGCTGAGCTACCCCGACGTGTACCGGGCCGCGGACGCCGTCCCCCTGGTGCTGGGCCACTCCCCGATCGGCCTGGAGGCCTTCGACGACTTCATCATCGAGAACATGGAGCGCAAGGGCGTGCCGGAGCGGGCGGTGCTTCCCGGGGGCGGCGGCCTGCTGCTGGTGGAGTTCGGGGGGGACAGCCACGAGGAGGCCGAGGAGCGGGCCCGCGGCCTCATGCGGGGGCTGCGGGGCGCCGACGACGTCCCCCGCATGAAGCTGTTCGACAACCCGGCCGACGCGGCCAAGGTGTGGGAGGCGCGGGAGGCGGGGCTCGGTGTCATCGCGCGCGCCCCGGGGCGGAACCTG